>DATCFJ010000055.1:0-2060 GCA_036509605.1 Polyangiaceae bacterium
GCTCTGCACTCGCCGAACCGAGCGCGCCGGCACTCGCGCCTGGGGCAGGCCCAACCGACGGCGAGGGCTTCGAGCAGGCGCTTAGGCCGGCGAGCCCCAACGCGCCGGCTAACCAGAGGCCGCGCATGACTCAGCCCCCGCGCACGGAGGGCGGGGGGGGAGGCGGCGGAATGAGTAGGGTCTTGCGGCTGCTGTCGTCTTCGTCGTCGGAGAAGATTTCGCTCGTGATGTCTTCGGCCAGAAGCTCCTCCTTGGCGGCGCCCAGCTCGCGGCTGGTGTCAGCTAGGCGATCGGCGAGCACGCCCAGGAACTGCCACAGCAGCTTGACCGCGAGCTGGTGCTCCTTCCGTAAGATCTCGAAGAACTCCGTGCGCCGGATGACCATCAGCTCGCTGTTGCCGTCGGAGAGCACGGTGGCAGAGCGCGGCTGGCTGCGCACGAGCGCCATCTCCCCGAAGTGATCGCCTGCGTTGAGGGTGGCCAGCTCGGCACCGTTCCTCAGCACCTTGGCCTGGCCGGAGAGCACGATGAATAGTTCCTCGCCCTTGTCGCCTTCGGTGATGATGGTCTCGCCATTGCCGTAGTCGACGACGTCGGTAACCTGCAGCACGCGCAGGATTTCTCGGTCGTTGAGCGGGCGGAAGAGCGGCATGCGCGCCAAGATGTCGCGCTTGAGTTGCAGTTGTTTGGCGCGCGTCTCGTCGCGAGCAGTGACGTCACCGACGGTGACGATCACCGACGTGATGTTGTCCTTGCCGCCGCGCTCGTTGGACGCGTCAATCAGCGATTTGCACGCGACGTCCGCGTCAGGATTGCCGAGGCGAGTGCCGAGCCCCTCCAAATCCTCCTCGAAGTAGCCGCACAATCCGTCCGAACAGAGCAAGAAGCGGTCACCCGCTGTCAGGTCGAGGACGAGTGTGTCGGGCTCGACGTGCTCGTACACGCCGACCGCGCGCGTGATGGCATTCTTCTGCGCGAGCTGCTCGACCTGCTCGCGCGGCATCTTCTTGCGCTTGATTAGCTCGTTGTAAACCGTGTGGTCTTCGGTGAGCTGCTCCAGCAAGCCGTCACGCAACATGTAGATGCGGCTGTCACCCACGTAGATGATGAAGGCTTGCGTGCCGATCACCAGCAGGCATACGAGCGTCGTGCCCATGCCGCGCTTCTTGGCGTCCTTGGCGGCCTCGGAGTGGACACGCTGCGAAGCGCGGTTCACCGAGAACTCGAGCATGTTCAGGATGTCGCGCTTGGTGACCTTGGAGGCGCCCTTGCTGGCGGCCGCGTAGTCGTCGATCAAGTCGGATTGCTTTTTTATCTCGTCGTGCACGGTGCGCACGGCCAAAGCGCTGGCCACTTCGCCGGCGGCGTGGCCGCCCATTCCGTCGCACACCACGAACAGCCCGAGCTTCTTGTCGACGAGGAAATTGTCTTCATTCTGCTCGCGCACTCGCCCGACATCGGTCAGCGCGGCGAATTGGATCTCGGGGCTACTCATCACAGCCCAGAATAGCCAAGCGGCCGGAGATCCGAAAGCACCCTGCAAAGACCCGGGTTATTTGGGCAGATTGCCCGATTCGGACGCTGGCCGCTCGGACACGCGCGCGTCGTCCGCGCGCAAAGCTTGGCCCGTGCCCTCGCTCGTGAGCAGCGAACGCGCTCCGCTCCGCGACACCACCACGTGATCCACGAGCGGAATGCCCACGAGCTCTCCCGCTGCGCGGACCGCGCGCGTCATCGCGATGTCCTCTGGGCTGGGTGTCGGATCTCCGCTCGGGTGATTGTGCACCAAGACAATGGCGCTCGCGCCGTCGCGCAGGGCAGGTGACAGCACGTCACGCGTGAGCAGCGCGCAGCCGTGTAGGCCGCCTTGGGCGATCCGACGCGCCGACTTGAGACCGTATTTGCCGTCCAGCGAAAGCAGCCAGACTTCCTCATGCTCCAGCGTGCCGAGCCGAGGGCGCGCCCAACGCACGACCTGCTCGAAGCAGTCGAACACGGCGCGCTCTTCGGCGAGCAGTTGCAAGAGCGCGCGCCGCCCGAGCTCCACTGCGGCCGCGATG
>DATCFJ010000056.1:0-3105 GCA_036509605.1 Polyangiaceae bacterium
CCGCTCGACGCCACGCCGCTCGACGCCACGCCGCTCGACGCCACCGGGAACGGGCCGCCGTGAGCTTCAATGTTGCGAGCGCGCGTCGAGGCCACGTCGCGCTCGCAAGCAACGGGCGAAGCTCAGTTTGCCAGCATCACGTCCACGCGACGATCCTTGGCCCAGCTCGCTTCATCGGTGCCATGCGCGTCCAGCTCGCCACGCGACGTCGTTGCCATTCGGTTGTCCCGCACCCCTTCGCCGCGCAGGAAGTCCTTGACCGTATCGGCGCGGACCCCCCCAAGCACAATGTTGTACTCCTCGGTGCCGCGCGGATCGGCGTTGCCTACGAGTCGCATGGAACGCCCCGCAAGTGGGCCGGACGCGAAGCAGACCGCGACTCGCTTCAACACTCCCCTGTCATCGCCCTCGAGCTTCGACGAATCGAAGGCAAAGTAGGAGTCTTGGTCGGAGATGGCGCATGCTTTCCGGATCTCTTCCGCGATCTGTATCATACCCCTCTCCGGTGATTTTTGCGCGGCGACGCTCGGCGGCGTCGTCGGGGCTGGCGCGGGCGTTTGGGCTTGAGGCGGGGACGCGGCAGGAGGCGTGCTCCCAGAGCAGGCCACGAGCAAGAGTGCGATGCACGGCGCGATGTATTTGGCGTTCATTGTTAGCTTTCCTTTTCAGTTCGTTTTCGGGCGCGGTTAGCCGACGCTCAGCTCGTCGTCGACACTGATGGCGCCGGCTTCGAGCGCGCCGTCGATCACCGCTTGGCGCTCGCGATAACTGCTTACCCTACCGGTCAGGGTCGCCTCGCCGCGCTCGACGCGGACCCCAACGTCTTGCGGCTGGACGAAGGCGCTCCATTTGAAGTTCTCTCGGATCCTCTTGGTGATCTCCGAGTCTGATAGGCTGGCGCGCAGGCTCGTCACGTACCAAGTATCGACGTGCGGCGTGAATGGATCGATCCACGGGGAGTAGACGTAGGATTGGGCCGGCTTGCGCACGGTGAGCTTATCGTCGATCGCGGTGACATTGCCGATTCCGCTCACGTCGTCGAGTGCCTCAGCGCGCTCGAAATACGTATCGACGTTGCCGCTGAGAGTCACTCGCCCATTCTTGACCGTCGGCGTGATTTCACCGGCGATCAGCAGCGGGTCGAAGCTCAACGCATCGCTGATCTGCTTCTGCTGAACGTGGTCTTCGAGCGGCAGCGGTGGGGTCACCGCGAGCTGGTTCTTGACGGCGCGCACTCCAACCGTGCTACGCGCAAGAGCCGCAGCCGCCATTCTCGCGCTCAACGTGTCGACACTTCCGTTCAGGGTGACCACACTGTCGGTCACGCTTGGTGTGAAGCTCGCTCCGTGCAGTCGGGGCTCGTAATGAGCGGCATCCAAGATGGCCCGCGCGATATCTCGATCCGCCCTCGGCTCGGCGGCGCGCACATTCGCGTCCGGGCGTTGCACAGTATCGACCAGAAGCTCGGTTGCTTCGACGCCCTTCACGCCGTCGACCCAGGCGTCGCTGATGGCTCGGGCGCATTCAGCCGCACTGCCCGTCGTGCCGCTCAAGTACACTTGCCGAGCCTTGACGGACACGGTGATCGGGTCGTGCTCGACGAGAGCATCCCACGCCAAACGACTCGTGACGTCATTTTGGATCTCCGCTGCGCTGCGCACGCTGTTCAGACCCGTGAGCAGGTCATCGTGCTCAAGACGCACCCCGCGCACACCCTCGGCCACTCGCTCAGCGAGCCGTTGTTCTTGCCGGGAGCTGACCGTTCCGCTGAGCGTCACGACGGCATCCTTGACCTGCACGGAGATCGGCATTTTTCCTGTCGCAGCCTGGCCCTTTAGGGCCTTGCGCACGTCCGCGGCGATGTCCGAATCCGCTCGCGGCACAGCCGCCACGTCGATGCGGTTGTCGACCGAGCGCACGCCTCGCACGACCTGCGCGATGCGCGTGGCGCGCTCCCGCGACAGCGGATTGTCGACCTTGCCCGTTAAGACAACGCTGCCCCCCGTCGCCGTGACCAGAACACTCGCCTCATTGATGTTCTTGTCTTTGTGTAGCTCATTGAGCACAGCCTGCTGCAGGTCTTCGTCGCTCGCCCGTGCGTCCGCCCGAACCGCCTGTGGAGGCCAGGAGCTCGCAACGGGGCGGCTCTCGGGAGCCGGGCTGATCGTTCGCCGGCCGCACGCCGCAGCGGCAAAAACCGCGAGCACCGTCAAGGCGCTGCGCGCGTTGCTTCGGAGGCGACACGACATACAGCTCGCCCTTGCAATCGGCGTTCCAACCGTGCCGTTCCGCTATATATTTCGACTGACTATGGCACGGGTCATGGAAGGTCGTGCGCTTCGGCGCTTGAATCACGCGACGCCGTTCGCCCCGATTGCCGTCTAATGACACACCGAGCGCGTTGAGCGTGGGAAGAACTTCTGAGCAGCCACGGCAATTGCATGCTGTGCAGTGCAGAGCAGAGCAGAGCAGAGCTGAGCAGTGCAGAGCTGAGCTGAGCTGAGCTGAGCTGAGCCGAGCCGAGCCGAGCAGAGCTGCGCTTCGTTGGGCCGCGCGACCGGCCGGGGGCCATTCGTATGGGCGGCCCCGATCGTGCATGCGCATGGAGTTATCCCGGCGCGAAGTGAGTCGTCGGATGAAGGGACAAAGTCGATGTTGCGACGCCTGAAGGACCTCGAGCAATACGCAGTGAGCGCCAGCGACGGCGACGTTGGAAGTGTAGTAAATTTCCTGTTCGACGACGAACGCTGGGCGACTAGATATTTACTCGTCGACAGCGGTGGACTCCTCACCGAAGGCAGGCTGCTGATCTCCCCGCTCTCGGGATTTCGAGACCCGTCTCTACGACTTCTACGGACGCCCGGTGGTTTGGAAAACGGCTTACGCGGCCGGCGTGCCAACTCGACACGCGCCGAATGGCCTTTAGCTGTGCGGCATGTACACGGAATCGGCAGCCATATTCCTAGTCGGGTGTGTCCTTGGGAAACGTTCGTGTCATTGCGACTCGCCCGCGCGCTGGTTTGCTGGCCGTCCGTTCGTTCTTCGATCGTGCGCCGCCTCGGCGTCACGTTGACCGTTGCGCCTTTCCAGCCCGACGCTAGCGGC
>DATCFJ010000057.1:0-2723 GCA_036509605.1 Polyangiaceae bacterium
AACATTTCCTCACGAAATTGCGGCAGTTTTGGTAGTTTCGTTGCTGCGCGGGTGGCATCACGGAACGGCCGCTCGAGGGCCCTCACAAGCAACGGTTGGGCAGCTGCGGGCGAAGATCGGTTAAATTCCGAGCATGGAGCACATCTCTCTGCTGCGCAGCATCCCAATGTTCCAGGGCCTCAACGAAGAGGATCTGGGAGCGCTGTCGTCGACGCTGGTCGAGCGCAACTTCAGCGCCGGCCAAGCCATCATGGCGCAAGGCGATCCGGGCTCGGAGATGTACATCGTCGCGACCGGACACGTGAACATCTTCCTGCCGGGCGAGTCTTCGCGGCGAGTTTCGCTGAAGGACATCGCACGGGGCGAGTACTTCGGCGAGCTCGCATTGTTCGACGACAAGCCGCGCTCCGCCAGCGCACTGGCGACGACCGATGCCGTGCTCCTGGCGCTGAGCCGCGAGACCCTTTCGAGCTACCTCGCGGATCGCCCGCGCGCCGCGATGAACATCTTGCAGACGATGTCCGAGCGCCTGCGCGAGACCAACGCCATGCTGTCTGAGCGCGCCGCCAAGAACTCGGTCGAAGAGATCGAAAAGAACCTATCTTGGAGCCAGCGCCTGGCCGACAAGGTCGCCGAGCTCAACGGAAGCTGGGCGTTCATCGTGTTCCTGCTCGGCATGACTCTCGGCTGGATGCTGCTGAACACGTTCCTGCAAAGAGGGAACTTCGATCCGTACCCGTTCGTGTTCTTCAATCTGCTGCTGGCGGTCCTGGTTGCGCTCCAGGGCCCGCTGATCGTGATGAGCCAAAACCGCCAATCGTTGAAAGATCGCGCGCGTTCGGACACGGACTTCAAGGTCAACATCAAGAACGAGGTTAATATCGAGACCATCCTGCGCGAGCTGGGCGAATTCCGCGCGGAGACCAATACCCGCTTCGAAAAGCTGGTATCGCGCTAAGAGACTGCAAAGCCAAAGCTGCGGCGCACCTGCTGCATTGCTTCGGACAACTCGCCGTCCTCGCCGCGGACGACCAACGGCGCGTCGACTATGCACTCTGCCGCGGCCCCGAGATGCCGACAAGCGAACAACGAAAACAAAGGCTGTAACCCCGCCCGCGGAATTACATCACGAGCTCGCTCCACGCCGAGCCCGGCTGCCGCAACGGCCGTCAGCGCGCGTTGCTTTTGCGGTGTCGGAAAGCAAAACACGAACAACCCACCAGGCGCGAGATGACGCTTGGCTGCGCGCGCGTAGTCCGAAACGTCCCCGCGGAGCTCGAAGCGCGCGTGCGCTTTCTGTGAATCCTGCGGCACAATCCCGGCCGAAACCGGGAAATAGGGCGGGCTGCCTGTGATCAACGGAAAGCGCTCCGGCAAGTCCAAGTCCCGCAAATCCCCCAACAGCGGCCGGACCCGCTGCGACAAGCCATTCTCGGCAATGTTCGCCAGCAGCAGTCGGTGGCTGATCGCCTGAGCCTCGATCGCGGTCAAGCTCGCGCTGGCGCCCATACCCCAGGCAACGAGTAGCCCAACGGTGCCGATACCCGCGCCAAGGTCCAGGTGCGTCGTGACGCGCGTGGAGTAGTCGAGCGCGTATCGGGCCGTCAGCACGTCGTCGATCGAATGCCTATGGCCGCGAGCACGCTGAAAGATGAACCAGGAGCCTGTCAGACCGTCCAGCGTGAGGGCTTCGCCAAGCTCGGCTTCCAGGAGTCCGCGCGCCGCCGCAAAGTTCGCAGGCGCGACCGATCCGAGTCTGGCTTCGACGTTGTCCAACCGGCGCCGAGTAGCATCCGAGGAACAACGCGTCGATCTAAATCAGGAACGAGAACCCGATCGAAAGCGCCGGGTGTCCGACGCGGAAGGTCAGCGTGGCGCGGTCGTAGAATCGAGGCGAAGCTGAAGTCCGCTTTGTCGCAGCGCGGCGAATTGTCTCGAACTGGCTCGTGCACGCGCCGCGCTTCGCGGCCAGCAAATCTCGTATGATCTCGGAGTCGAAAAAGGCCGCGCACTGCTCGCGCTTGGCGCGGCACAGCGCTTGCTGAGTGCATCGGGTATGGCGCACTTGAATCGTCTCACGTTGGTCGCAGGCGCGCTCGGTGCGGCGACATTGATGGCCCTAGCTTCGGGCTGCTACGCCTATGCAGGCGCAGAACCGGAATATGTCGAAGTTTCGGCAGCCCCAGTCGATGTCGAGGCGGCGCCACACTACGTCTACGAAGGCCGCACAGTGTATTACTCGAACGACCACTGGTATGCGCGCGATCGCGGCGGCTGGGTGTACTACCGACATGAGCCGCAGCCGCTGTATCGACAGCGTACTCACGTTCAGGAAGCGCCGCGCGCTCGCGATGAGCGCCGCGTCGCTCCCCCGCGCGAAGACGCGCCGCGAGCCAGGCGCGTTCAGTAACCGTTCTTCCCTGGAGGTTATTTGTGAACTGTCGAATGCTTCTTGGCGTCAGCCTGTGCGCCGCGTTTCCAGGCTGTTTTATCGGAGCGGGCGACGGTAGCGGCCCGGGTCCGGGCCCGGTCGGCGTCGATTCAGGATCGCTGGTCCTGGATTGGTCGATCGACGGCACCACAGATCCCGATCAATGCGATCAGGGAGCAGCATCCGCGATCGACATCTCGATCACTACCGCCAACGGCTCCTCTGCCGTATCCGGAGCGTCGAGCCCGTTCTTGAAGGCTAGGTCAGCGGGCGCGATAGTCGCTGGGTGACG
>DATCFJ010000058.1:0-7042 GCA_036509605.1 Polyangiaceae bacterium
TGACTTTGGCGCTGGTTTTCGCGGGCATGGCCTACAGCTTTCGCGAAGCTGTCGCGGGTACGCCGCAATTTTGGCTTGGCGTCAGCTTGCCGTACCTGCTGCTCGGCGCTCTCGCCTTACATAAGATGTGGAACGACGGCACGCTCGTCGCTCAACTCAAACCGCGCCAAGGCGATCTGTCCATCGGTGCGCTGTCGATGATCGTCCTTTTGTTCGCGTCTTGGGCCGCGCGCCGCGTGCTCACCCCAGCCGGCAGCCCGCGCCAGGCTTGGCTCTTTCGCATCTACCTGCAGCTCGGCAACCCCGAGCACCTGCAACGCTCCACCGCCTACACAATCCTGATCTTGCTGATCTGCGTCGCCGAAGAAATCGTGTGGCGTGGCATGGTCCTCGGCGATCTCAGCGAGCGCTTCGGCCGCCGCGCTGCCCTGCCGCTGTCCGCCCTCGCCTACGGCTTCGGAACGCTGCCGACCCTCTGGCTCCTGCGCGACCCCGTCGCGGGCTACAACCCGCTCTTCGTCACCGCTGCCGTCGGCTGCGGCCTAGTCTGGAGCTTCCTAGCGCTCCAATTCAAACGCCTGCCGCCCGTAGTGATCTCACACATGGCGTTCACCTACTTCACCATCGTGCAGTTTCATCTACCCGGATTGTGATTGGGATTGAGATTGGGTTGATGGTCACGCGTTACGGCGCGTGGCGGCGAAGCCTTCGGCGGCGTAGTGCGGGGTCTGAGCACTCTGCCAACTCGATGAAAATGTTGCCGCAGTGACATGCTCCGCTCGCTGTGTGCACGGCCATGGTCGGCGCAGTGTAAACCGCGCGCAGAGCGAGCGCTAAGGCTCCGCGCGCGAAACGGGGCGCATCGTGTGTCCGCAAACATCGGATCGGCGTTGCCGCGACGCGTTCGCACGGCGAATCAGCTGCTCAGCTTGGCCAGATCCTCTTCCGAGATGTCGAAGTCTGCGTAGACGTTGGCTACGTCGTCGTGTTCGTCTAGGGAGTCGACGAGGTTGAGGCAGACTTCGGCTTCGCGGCCCGTGACGGTCTTTTTGTTTTTGGGGATCCAAGCGACTTTGCTGGATTGGACGGGCAACTTGGCGGCTTCGAGGGCGGTGACGACCGTGTAGAGATCGTTGGCGGGGGTGTACACGACCCAGACTTCGCCTTCGTCGCGGTAGTCTTCGGCGCCGGCGCTGAGCGCGGCTTCCATCAGTTGGTCTTCGCTGACGGCGCTTTTTTCGAGGGTGATGGTGCCCAGGCGATCGAAGGCCCATTGCGCACCGCCCGCGCCGCCCATCACGCCGTTGTGGCGTTCGAAGATTTTGCGGAGCTCGGCTGCGCTGCGGTTGCGATTGTCCGTGGTGCCTTCGACCAAGAACAGCGTCCCGCCGGGGCCAGTGCCTTCGTACAACACGTCTTCGTAGGCGGCGCCGGCGATTTCACCGGTGCCGCGCTGGACGGCGCGCTTGATGTTGTCCGCGGGCATCTGTTGGGCACGGCAATCGGCAACGGCTTTGCGCAGGCGCGGGTTGGCGTCGATGTCACCTCCGCCGATGCGCGCTGCCGTAACGACTTCACGGATCAGCTTGGTGAAGATTCTGCCGCGCGCCGCGTCGGTCTTGCCCTTCGCGCGCTTGATCGTTGCCCACTTGGAATGGCCACTCATGCGCCGTAGCTAGCATTGCCTGGGAAAGATGGGAACCACCGCTTCTTTGCGGCGCAAAGGCGCTGAAGAAGCGCGTCAATCGGCCGCAAAACTGACCGCAAAACCCTAGGCCTGCTTGGCGTCGGGGAACGCGCGTTGCGGCGCGCGTAGCGCGTCCAGCACAGAGACGACGTCCTCGAACGCGGCCGAGTTTCGCACGTGCAGTACGGCTTCGTCCAAGGCCGGGTCAGTCGCGGCCCGATGCACGCCGTTGGCCTGCCAGTCGTTGACCAAGAAGCGGGCGAGATCAGGATAGCGCCTCACGCCGCGACCTTCGATGATGGCTTGCGCGGCCACGTCACTGCTCACGAGCACCGTGCTGCCGGTGCGCCACGTGATGTGAGAGGTGTGTTCCTTCACATCGATGAGCAGACGTTTGGGCGGCGCTCTGGATTCGTCTCCGCGCACGCCCGGCACGTTTGCGTTGCTCGACAAGCGCGCGAAGCTCGCGAAGCCCGCCGCGGCCAACAGGAACGTCAGAGCAAGAAGTCGATGAACGGGATCAGGGGCAGCTCGTGGTTGGTCGCGCGCGAGCGACGCGCGCTTCCGCTGTCGATGTTCGCCATGTGGGAGTTTTCGACACGGCAGCACGCGCGGCCTTGGCCCGCGCCGGGACGATTCTCGGCCGCTCGATTGGCGGCGAATTCGACAGCAATCTATCGCGCCACGAAAAAGTCGGGAACCTTGCGGAAAGCAGCCGGAAACCTGAGCACGTCCAAGCTCGACTGCGATGTCGATCGCGCTGACCGTCCCGGAACGAGCTCAGCGAGTAGTCGCTTCTGACCTCGAAATCAGCATTTTGGGCAGTTGCGAGTACCCGTCGCCGCTGGCGGAGCGCTTGAGCCAAGCCGCCGTGCACTACGTCGGCCAGGCTGACCGAGTCCTGCTCGATGACCGGCTGTCGCGTGTGTCCGAGTTTGCGGACGACATGACGCGTGCGCCCGCGTTCGAGCTGGCCGGGCCGCGCCACAAAGTGTTCTTCGACCCGGAAAAGCTGCGCTGCGGCATCGTGACCTGCGGTGGGCTGTGTCCGGGTTTGAACAACGTGGTGCGTGGCTTGGTGCTGGAGCTGAACCACGGCTACGGCGTGCGCAACATCGTCGGCTTTCGCTACGGCTACGAAGGCCTGGTGCCGCGCTATGGGCACCAAGCCATGGCCCTGACCCCTGAATCCGTCGCGGAGATCCACCACGAAGGCGGCACGGTGCTCGGCACCTCGCGCGGCGATCAGTCTCCGGTGGAGATGGCCGACCGTTTGGTGGAGCTCGGCATCGGCGTGTTGTTCGTGGTCGGTGGGGACGGTACGTGCCGCGGTGCGATGACGCTGGTCGCTGAGCTGAAGAAGCGCGGGCTACCGATCGGCGTCATCGGCATCCCGAAGACGATCGACAACGATATCCATTTCATCGACCGTAGCTTTGGCTTCGAGACCTCCTTTTCAGCGGCGGTCGACGTAATCAAGAGCGCGCATGTCGAGGCCAAAGGTGCCAAAAACGGCGTCGGATTGGTCAAATGCATGGGGCGCCACTCGGGCTTCATCGCCTGTCACGCCGCGCTCGCCTCGACCGACGTCGACTTCGTGCTGATCCCCGAAGTGAATGTGCATCTCGACGGGGAGACGGGCCTACTCCGCCTGCTCGAGCGGCGCTTGTCGCGTGATTCGCACGCCGTGATCGTCGTCGCCGAAGGCGCGGGGCAAGACCTGTGTGAAAGCACGGACGGCCCCGCCTCCAAAGACGCCAGCGGCAACGCGCGCTTGAGCGACATCGGCACGGTGCTAAGGGACAAGATCATCGCCCATTGCAAATTGCGCGGGCTCGAGATCACGCTCAAGTATCTCGACCCGAGCTACCACATTCGCAGTGTGCCCGCGTCCCCCGCGGACAGCGTGTATTGCTGGAACATGGCACGCAACGCCGTACACGCGGCGCTCGCCGGCAACACGGAGATGTTGATTGGCCGCTGGCACGGTCGCTTCGTGCACGTGCCAATGCCGCTCGCCACGCGCTTCAGGAAGCAGGTCGACGTGAGCGGGGATCTGTGGACGAGCGTGATCGAGTCTACGGGGCAGCCCGTCGCGTTCAATATGTGAGCGGCTAAGGCCCCTTAGCGCTTGAAGCGCGGGTCGCCACCGCCAGCGCCAATCACTAACTTTTCGACGCGCCGCGGACCTTCGGCCGCGACGGCGGGCTTCATCACGGCGGTCTTCTGCATCATCACCGTGCCGCGCGCTTTCGGGTCGTTGGCGCGTTTGGGGTCCACGGCGACGGTACGCACGAGCGGGATGTTCCTGTCGAGCCGGTTGGCGTTCTCGAAGGCTTGCACGAGCTGCTCGACCAACGGACGCGCACAGGCCAGCGTGCGTTCGACTTGAATCTTCTTGCGCGCCACGGCTGCAGCGTCCGAGGCCTTGCGAGCGAGCTCGGCCAGCTCGCTGAGCATGGCTTCCAGCGTCTGCACATAGCCTTGGTCGAGCGAGTAAAGCGCGCAGCGTTTACGAACGCCGGCCGAGCCGCGCTCGAGCAGCTCCCGCGCCAAGTCGCGCAGGCCTTGAATTGCGGCGGAGAACGCAGCGACCGGATCTTCGACTTCGGCAGACGGTGCCAGCTGAGGATAACCGGCCACGGTCTGAATCACCGAGCGCGCCTGCTCGGCCAACGCTTCCGCGCGCTGCAGCGCCGCGGCTAGGTTCTCGCCTGCGTCTTTGACGTCGGTCTCAGACTGGCGATATTCGCCAAAGCTGCGATCCAAGCGCAGCACCTGGTCCGCGGCCAGGCCGATCAAGTCGAGCGAGCAACCGCGGAGCAGCGCGCGCTGTTCGGCAGAACAGTCGCGCCAGCGGCCTTGAGCGGCGACGCAGACTTCGGCCGAGTCCTCCACGAACTTGGGGATAACCGAGAGGTCGACCGGCTCGTGCGCGCTGTGCAGGGTCTCAGCGGCGGCGTCGAGCAGACCCTGATCCGGCGCCCCGAGCTGCCGGGCCAAGCGCTCGAGCTCGATCACTGCCGCGGGTTTCTGCGGCGGGCGGGCGGAATCACGCCGATTCACGATGCTCCGTTGGGTCGGTTCATGGCTCTCCCTTGGCTTGCTGAACGGCAGATTTCCGAATTTCTTTGGCCTGTACCCTGAAAATACGCCCGGCGAGCTTTGAGCCTTAACCGGGTCACGGGCTGACCGTCTGGCTGACGCGCTAAGTCGTATTCCATGAGAGCTGCGTCAAACCCCGGAATCATTCATCATTGCGTGGACTGCTCTGCGCTTTCGCCGCCCACCGATCCGGAACGCAGCTCGATTGGTGAGAGCGCAGCCTGGCGACTCAGTCGGCGGCCGACACGCGACGGGCGCTTGGTGCTCGAGTGGCGCTGCCCGGGCTGCTGGACGCAACACCTTCGCGGCCAAAAGACGGGCTAACCAACCAGGTTCGGGCACGGCGCGCGAGGCTAGAGTCGGCGCATGCGCACGCGCCCCTTCGGTCCACTAGGCGTCGACCTGCCGGTGAATGCTCTAGATTACGCCAGCTAACAGCCCGATACCGAGCAGCACGAAGACGACTGCGGCCGCGCGCTGCGTGTGGCGCGGATGGATCACCGCGCTCAGACGGTTGCCCAAGAACACGGCCAGCGCGGCCACCAGGCACAACGCAGCGCTTGCGGCAAAGAACACAGTCAGCGGGGCCTTGTAGCGCGCCGCCAACGCCGCGGTGCCGAGCTGTGTCAGGTCCCCCCACTCCGCGATGAACACGACCAAGAACGACTTCCACAACGCGCGACTGAACTCTTCCGGCCTGCCCGTGTCGTTGGCATCCGTGCTCTCTTCTTCTTCCTCGTCTCGGCGCCACATGAATACCGCCGAAACCAAGAACACGAGCCCCGCGGCAATGTGCACGGGACGAACCGGCAACAACGACAAGATGCCCCCCGCCGCCACCGCAATGACGCTCTGCACCACGAGCGCGAGCGACGTGCCGAGAAACACCGGCAGCGGTCGATGCCGCGTAGCCAATACCAACGCCGCGACTGCGGTCTTGTCGGGCAGCTCCGCGATGAAGATCACGCCGAACACAGTGGCGAAGATCCGAGGATCGAGCATGGCGCTCCGTAGACCGCGTGCGCCGTCAGCGCAAGCTGGGCGAAGGTCAGCGCGACTTCACTGACGCGCGGCGCGCGCCTTGGCGGCGGCGACTTGAGCTTGAGGCAGGCCGTCCCGCGGGGATTCGGGCTCTATCCACGCCGGAGCGCCGCGCAGCGGGTGACGCTCGTCGCCGAGCCGGAAGGCACTGGCGATCTGATCGGTCATCGGTTGAATGGCGGACTTTACGTAGCACTTCACGTCGTGCCCGGGCGTATCGGCAAAGCTCGCCGCACCATGCGCGCCGAGCTGATGACTCCACACGTCGGTCAGCAGCACGACGCGACCCTTGGCATCGACCAAGTCGTCGCGCGATAGGAGCACGGGGGCGTGATTGCCGTCGTCCGCGCGACCGCCAACGACGCGCAGCGAACCGTCGGCGCGCTGTTCGTATTCGACCTGCACCCCCTCGATATCACCGGGACCGTACAGCGCGTCCTTGATGCCCGGAAACAGGTACAAGAAGTGGCTGTACACAGCGTCCATCGCGAGAGCGGGCAGCACGAGGTACGAGACGGCATTGTCGCCATACGGTCGCTCTTCGGACCAATACACGAAGTAGCCGACCGCGATCTTGGTGCCAACGTGGCGCGTGCGATACAGCACCGTGTCACCGAGCGAACCGGCTGACCACGAACGAGCGCCCACGCAGATCGGCTGCTCTACGATGCTCGCGTCGTCACCGAGGCGCGCTTGCGTCATGCCAGGTGCGGTCGTCGGCCAGGTCGCTTCACGCGGGGGGACTGCGCAGCCAAGGACTGCGAATGTCAGGATCAAATACGAGAGCGGAGCCGACGTCGACAAGCGAACCTAACAAGGTAGCGCATTTCGGCCACACTAGTTTAGGTGCGATTAGCGCATTTCTTGAAAGATATGCGCCGCACATGCACGCACATGTGCGCGCGTGTCTGTAGTGCGCGGTGTGCGCAGTGTGCGCAGTGTGCGCAGTGTGCGCAGTGTGCGCAGTGTGCGCAGTGTGCGCAGTGTGCGCAGTGTGCGCGACGCGCTAAGTGCCGCGCAACGCGCGGACCGGTTCAACCGCCGATCGTGCCTTGCACGGTCATCGCGCCGGGCAAAACGAAGTCGACCGTCGTGCAAACCGGCGTGTCCCCCGGTGCGCAGCCGCTCGCCGAGGAGTTGGTGTTCTTCACCGCGCACATCTTCGCTTTGTATTTGCCGGCGGGGACACACTGGTCCACCGAGCACGTC
>DATCFJ010000059.1:0-7788 GCA_036509605.1 Polyangiaceae bacterium
GTCATGCCCACGTTCCACCCCGCGTACCTGCTGCGCACCCCGTCAGCCAAACGCGAAGTGTGGGACGACTTACAAGAGGTCCTGCGCCGCGTTGGGCGAAGCGCGCCTGCGCGCCGATGAAGCGTGATCCGCGAGCGCGCGCGTTGCGGGTGCTCTTGGTGACGGCTGCGGCGTTTCCGCTCGTCCCGCGTTTGACCCGAGACATCCCTGGCCTGTCGCTGCTCGGGGAGCTGACGCTTGCTTGGTTCGGCATTCAGTGCCAGCGGGACCCGACGCGAGCGCTGGCTCTTTTCGGGGAAAGTCTGCCGGTGTGCGCGCGCTGCACGGGCATTTACCTGGGTTTTGGCCTGGGCGCGCTGCTGCTTCGCCCGCGGCTCGCGCCGGCCTGGTTACGCGCGTGGGTCGCGCTTGCCGGCGCGTTGATCCTGCTCGACGTGCTCAGCGAAGCGTTCAGCCTTCGCCCAGCTTGGGCGCCGCTGCGAGTGCTGAGCGGCGCTCTCTTGTCTTACCCGGTCGGCGGGGCGTTGGTGCGCGCGGCGCGCGAACGCTGGCCGTGCGTTCCTACGTCGGTCGATTCAAAGACCGTACACGATGCCGATCGACGGCTGGATCACGGGCCCTGATGTGGGGAGCATGTACATCAAGTTGACGTTCAGCTGAGCGCCGAGGTTCTCCTTGAACGCATACACGAGGCCGCCACCGACGGTGATGAAGCCCTGGCCCATCTTGCGCCAAGCGTCGAGCGGTTTGACGTTCACGCCGCTAGTTGTAGTCACTGGCCCCGTCGTCTTGTAGGTCGGATCACCATTCATGCACTTCGCGTACGACGGGTTGTCCAACATTTGCGGGCAGTCCGCGACCACGATCTTCACTTTGCCATCGACTTGGGCGAGGCCCCCGCCGGCGTGAACGTACGGACGCAGGCCTTTCTTGCCGAGGGCGCCCTTGCCGAACCAGTAACTGAGTCGGGCCTCTAGATGCAGTGGCAAAAACTTCGCTCCCGGGGTCGGGGGGTTGGTGGTGGGGTCTTTGCCGGCCGGGGGGCCACCGCCAAAAGCGAAGCCCAGGCGCCCACCGAGGGTGATATTCGGACTGAAGGCGCGGTCGAAGCTCACCAGCAAGCGTTGCGTGGCGAGGACGGTGCCACTGCCGATACCGGCGCCGGGGTACGGGTCGCCGTTGTACGGCGAGCTTGTCGACCCTCGATCGTAGCAAGCGTAACCCTGGTTCGCGCGTGCATCGGAGCTGCACACATTGCTCCCGCCGAAGATGGCGATGTCCTGCGCGAAGTGCAGGCCGAGCCAATTCTTTTTGAAGGCGTGCGACGTGGCACTACCGGACTCATCGCCCACGCTGCACTTCTTGTCCACGCATGAGCCAGACTCGCAATCCGCGTTTGTCTCGCAGGCGGGAGCGGCTTCGCAAGTGCCGTCGTTGCACAGCAAGCCCTCTTTGCACTCGGTCGAGTTGTCGCAGGCGACGCCCCAGTCCTTGTTGCCGCGCTTGGAGCTGCTCGCGCAGCCCGGGAAATCCGGTGGGCACTCTTCCTTAGGTTCGCAGCGGACGGGAGCTTCAGCGCCCGGGTACGCGGGCGGCGCTTCCGTGCTGGTCTCGCTGGCCGCGAACTCGATCGGTTTGGCCTTCGAGCCGAAGGAGTCAACGCTTTCGCCCGCCGCGTCTTTGGCGCGCACGTAGACCTTGAGCGTCCCCGCAGAGCCAGTGGCGTCGCAGGGCACTTCGCCCTGAAAGCCTTCGCCGACCTTCTTCATCTTCACGGATTTCCAGGCGTCCGCGCCGAACGGCTTGTAGCGGAGCTCCATACTCGCGACCTCTTCGTCGCTGGTGCACTCCATCGGGATCGCACGGCGCGTCTGCAGCTCGCGCACGTCGGGCGTGCACTTCAGGCCGCCTTTATCGCCGCTGTCTTCATTGGCCGGCGCTGCCGGAGCGGGCGCGGGGCTCGGGGTTGGCGCCGGCGTGCCGCCCGCACCGCCGAGATCGCTAAAGGTCTTTTGGGTTTCGGGGGTAGCGAGCTGCGTGTCGAGCTTCACCGTTGGATCGGTCGCGAGTGCCTTCTGAAAGGCCGCCTTGGCGCCGGCTTGATCGTTCTTGCCGCTGCCGCGCACGATGCCGACGTACATCCAAGCTTTGGCGATGACCGCGGGGCTGCATTTGTCTCCGCAGGCGTTGACGGTACCTGTCAGCACGGCCTCGGCTTTGTCGAAATCAGTCGCCAGATAGTGCTCATTGATGGCTTCGTCGATCTTCTTCGAGGCCGCGTTGTCCCGCGTGTACTGCGCGAACGCCGGAAGCGTGAAGAACGTAATCAGTGCCAAGCAGAGCAGTCGGAACGACAATCGGCGATACACGTAGTCCTCCAAGACGGGGGGGCTCCTCCAGGGAATTAAGGCGGAGCCAAGTTGCGGGCTGAATCATGGCCGGTCGCTCGGGCGCCGGCAAAAACTAATGCTGAGGGACCCTTGGATAGATCATCTGGGGTAGGGTTTCGTCGTTAATCGTCATTGGACGTTCGGCGAGGCGTTTCGAGTCACCTGCCCCGGCGGACTTTTCGGCTCACAGCGCTCGAGGCCTGTGCCGTACCGGTCACTGCGCGCCCGTCTTGGGGCAGCCTTCGCGCCCTTGCTCCGACCGGACGAACTGGACGCGGCGGTTCAGCGCGCGGTTCGACTCGCTGTTGTTGTCGACGATCGGGCGCTCCATGCCGTAGCCGACTGCGGTCAGGCGCTCGATCGTGACGCCGTGCGCAATCAGGTACTTCATTACCGAGTGGGCGCGGCGATTGGATAGGTCCTTATTGTAGGCGGCCGAACCCTTGTTGTCGGTGTGACCTTGGACTTCCAGGTTGATCTTCGGGCTCTTGTTCAGCACGTCGACTACGGCGTCGAGCACCGGGAAGCTCACCGGTTGGATCTTGTCCTTGTTGAACTCGAAATGGATTTGCTGGGTGATCTTCACTTCGCAATCCGTGACGACGACCAAGCGGTTCGTGGGGCAGCCGAGCGGCTCTTGCGTGGTCGAGCCGATCTCGTTCGGGCACTGGTCTTTGACGTCGGGTACGGTGTCCTTGTCGTTGTCCGGATCGGGGCAGCCGTCTTCGTCCTCGAAGCCGTCCATGTCTTCCGGATCGTTCGGGCACTTGTCAGCAGTGTCTGGGATACCGTCGAGGTCGTTGTCCGGATCGGGGCAGCCGTCTTCGTCGAGGTAGCCGTCTTTGTCTTCCGGATCCATGACGCACTGGTCGGTGGAATCGGGGATGCCGTCGCCGTCGCTGTCCGGGTCGTCGGGGCAGCCGTCGTCGTCGAGGTAGCCGTTGTAGTTCTCGGGCTGGTCCGGGCACTTGTCGACCGGGTCCAGGAAGCCGTCGCCGTCACGATCCCCAGGAGCGGGCTCGATGAAACCGCGCGTTGCGCAGTACTGCGGGGGCGACAGGAAGTCGGCCGCGCGCGCGTTCGGTTCAGCCTTGGCTAGGTGGGACTCGGCCTTGGACACGAAACCTTGGTCGAGCTCCAAGGTCGCGAACTTGAGCTGACTGCGTGCGATTGCCAGCTCGCGGGGCGCGCAACGAATCGCGCCGTTGCGTTCCGCTTGCTCGAGGATCTTGTCCAGCCCTGCGATCTGTCCGCGCAGCTTCGGCGCCATCGTACAACTCGCGAGCAACAAGGGAGCGGACGCAAACAAAACCAAAGCGCGCGGCGCGCGGCGCGCGCGCGTCATCGACCTGCCCCGCGATGAGCTTCGCGTGTGAGGCGCACGGCCTTGTCAGCGTACTCCTCGCTTGTCGCTGCCAAGTCTACAGCGTCGCTATAATCGGCTTCCGACGCTTCGCTCTGCGCCTTTCGCAGATGCTCCTTGGCGTAGAAATATTCGTAGGGGGCGTACTGCTCCGCGCCAAGCTCTTGCGCTTCTTCCAGCTTACTGGCCGCAGAGTTGGCCTGAATAGCGTACAGGGTGTTCCCGCAGCCGGTTGCCGTTACGGACAAACCGAATGCGATCGCGACCCACCATCGGCCTGCTCCGTGACTGTCGTTGACGCTTGGCACCGAACGCTCGTTCCTCGATAACAGAACTGAGACCTGCGGTTGCGAGGTCTATTTCTGCGAGAACGCTAGCAATCTGGCTAGAGCGGCGTCAACCAACCTGTGCGGCTATCGGGACGCAATTGCGCTTTTCCGAAACCCCGACTTGATGTTTCCGGTGCCGACCAAGGTGGGTGGATTCCGCACTTACGCCGACAGGCAGAAGGCGGTCAAATCGCCCCAGTATCGCGGCGGAGCGCAAATCACAAGCGGCGGTACACGCCGACGACTTTGCCGAGCAGCATGGTCGACTTGAAGTCGGAGGCGCGCACAAGGATCGGCGCCATTTGCGAGTTCGCGGGCTGGAAACGCACGTAGTCGCGTTCCGGGTGAAAGTATTTTACGGTCGCTTCATCGCCGATCAGTGCGACCACGATGTCACCGCGCTCGGCGGTCGACTGCTTCTTCACGAAGATGTAGTCGCCGCTCATGATGCCGGCTTCGATCATCGAGTCACCGGTCACACGCAAACCGAACACTTCACGGCCGCCGCGAACCAACATGCGGTCGACGCGCACGGTGTCGATCACATTTTCCTCGGCAAGGAGCGGCAAGCCAGCGGCAACGCGGCCCAGCACGCGCACTTCGATCATGTCGTCGTCCTCGGCCTTGGCGGGCGCTGAGGTTGGCTGCGAACCCATGCCGCTGACGAGCTTGAGCGCGCGGCTCTTCATGTCCTCGCGACGCAAGTAACCTTTGCGCTCCAAGGCGCGCAGATGATCATTCACCCCGTTGGTTGAACGAATGCCCATGTACTCGCCGATCTCGCGCAGGGTGGGCGGGTAGCCGCGCTCCTGAATCGACTGGCGAATGAAGTCCAGGGTTTGTTCTTGGCGAGCGGTCAGGCCTTGCATAGCGGGCTGGAGGATACTGAACAGGTGTTAAGACGTCAAATTCTGTGCTGCGTGCACAGAAGATTAGTTGAAAAGGGTAGCAAGTCTAGTTAGTTACAAATTGCTAAAGAGGGTATGCATAGGCTGTCCACAGCTTTCTGGCAGCCGGTCGGGTCTTCTTTGTGGGGCTTCGCCCGACGCGCTTGGCATCAAACGCGACCTGAAGGAAAGCAGGCGCCGGTCTTGCCGGCTCTCGTGTGTGTGGTCTCAATCGCAGATCGTGATCTTGTCTTCCAAGACTTCTGAGGCCGTTTTAGTTCCGGGCGGCCTGCGCACGGCGCCCTCGGGAGAGGCTGCGCATGGCGCCCTCAGGAGAGGCTTCGCCGGCGAACTCAAGGGAGAGAGTCGAACGGAAAATCTAAGAAACTCTCAGAACTTCCCGCTAATAGACAGAAAAGTCAGCTTGTTGTTCGTCTCTCTTAAGCGACCGAGAAGCATGCGCACGATGCTCCACAAGACTTCGTAGGCGAGGTCCTTGTGCAGGAAGAGGAGATCGTCGAAGCCGTCTTTGGGGATGGCTAGCAGCTGGCAGCGTTCATGGACGCGGGCATCCGCGGAACGCGGGGATTCGTCGAGCAGCGCCATTTCGCCGAACATTTGGCCGGGGCCGAGCACTGCCAGCGCCTCCTCACCCATGCCCGGAACCTCGCGACTGATGCGCACCTTGCCCTCGAGGATCAGATACAGCTTGTCGCCGGCATCGCCGTGCTGAAAGATCTTGGTGCCGAGGGCGTGGTTTTCCTCGGTGGCGACCTTCGCGATGAGCTCGATGGCTTGCGGCTTGAGGCCTGCAAACAGCTCGATCTTGGCTAGCTGCTCGATACGGTCGTTCATGGTCGTTGCGTGAGCTCGAGCTGGCATGAAGCCCGCCCTGGCCCGCGGACTCTAGCCCGGAACACCGGCCAAAGTGAAATGCGCTTCGAGGCTCAGCGGGTGAAGCGCACCGTGAAGGGGGCCGTCGACATCGTGATCGCGGCCCCCGCGCTGTCGAGCGCGGTCGTGTATGGCTTGCGAAAGGCGCAGTTGCGCGTGGCTTGGCCGAAGCCGTTGCCCGGGTCTTTGAGGATGGTCACGGTCTTCGCGCGGCCGTTCGTGCCTACCGTTACCGTGAGCTGCACGACGGCGCTGTCGATACCCTCGATGTCGGCTTCGGCCGGAAACTCGCAGTCGTTCCAGCTGCCGCCCATGGGCGACGCGGCGCGCGTCAGATTCACCGGCGCGCTTGCGACTGGGCCGGGCGGAGGCTTCCCGACGCCCTCCGGCTGGGCGCGCAGATCGCGAACGGGCCCCTTCGAGGTGCCGTTGGCGGCCGTAATGCCACCCGAAAAATGATCGCTGTTGCCGGTGACGAAGCCGTCGCCGGTGAGGTCCACGGGTTCGTTCGGATCGGGGTCTTGAGTCAGGACCTTGCCGGCTTCAGCAGCGGCGGGTGCTGGTGGGGGCGTGCCTGCAGGCGGTGGCGGGGCCGCGACCGGTGCCGCTGGCGTGGGCTCCGGTGGTGGTTCGGGCTCGGGCTGAGGAGGCGGCGGCGGAGGCTCGGTCAGGTCGACGTCGATCTGCGTCTGCATGCGGTCGCGGACTTGCGCGCGAACGAGCACCGCGAACGCGTGCACTTGGCCGAGCGTGCTGGCCGCTTGCACGCCGACCGCGCCGTGCAGCAGGAGCGCGCCGATGATACCCAGGACGATGCCGACGCGGACCGCGTGCCTGCCCAGAACGAAGATCGGCCCGAGCGGATCCGAAGCCGAATCCCGCTCCGAAACCTGGGAGTCTGTATCGGTGATGGACTCGGCGCGGCTCGTCATGTGCGTGCGGCTGGGCTACTTCGTGGGCTGCGTCTCGACGGGGAGGCTGCCCCCCTTATCGGACGGTGAGACCGCGAATGCGATCTTTGCCACCCCGGCGCGCTTCAGCAAGTCCAGCACGTGAATAACTCGGCCGTGCTCGACTTTGCGGTCGGCGCGAATCACGGCGCGCAGATCCGGAGTCTTCGCCTTGGCGGCCTTGGCCAGGGGCGTGATGGCTTCGTCGCTCGGCAGGTTCTCGGAGTCGACGCGCGTTTTGCCGTCCACCGAAAGCTCGACCGAGAACACTTGCTGTAGCGCCTCACCGCTGGCGGCCTTTGGCAGATCCATTGGCATGCCCTGCGAAACGATGATGCGCGCCGTGACCATGAAGATGATCAGGAGCACCAGCGTCACGTCGACGAGCGGC
Organism: Polyangiaceae bacterium; assembly: GCA_036509605.1. Taxonomy (GTDB): domain Bacteria; phylum Myxococcota_A; class Polyangia; order Polyangiales; family Polyangiaceae; genus PMG-095. Next base: position 7,205 of record DATCFJ010000059.1, read on the forward strand.
GTGACGTTGATGCCGGCAATCAAGCCGTCATCGTCGTTGCTACTGCCGCCGGCCATGGCTCAGTCGTCCTCGGCAGACGGCGTCGCTTTGGCCTTCGATTTTTCGGCTTTCGCGAGCGACACCGGCACAGGCGGCGCGTGGCCGGCCTCGACGCCGGCCAGATACGAGAGGAGCACATGGCTCAGCGCGTCAGTGTTGGCCAGGATCGAGCGGGAAATCCGCTGGTAAAGGTTGTACATGGCGACGGCTGGGATGGCGACCACGAGGCCCACGGCCGTCGCGACCAACGCTTCGGCGATGGCGGCCATGACCTGCTGCGGCGCGGCAGAGGTCGCCGATTGCGCGGTCGTCATGCCTTGCTTGCCGAGCTGCTCGAAAGCTTGCACGACGCCGATCACGGTGCCGAACAGCCCGATGAACGGCGCGTTGTTGCCTAACGTTCCCAGGTAAGCAAGCCGGCGCTCGAGCTTCATGCGTTGCAGCGCAGCTGCACCCTGCATGGCTTCGTCTGCCGCTTTCATGCCGTGATCGGCTTCGCGCAGGCCAGCCACGACCACGGCAGCCTCGGCGCTGGGCGATGCTTC
>DATCFJ010000060.1:0-10443 GCA_036509605.1 Polyangiaceae bacterium
CAGTGCACCGCTCGCCGACCTCACCGGGGCCTTCGCGCCCTCCATGCACGCCGCGCCGAAGATGAACAGTCCGCCCAGAATTACGGACAACAGGAGCAGCCGAGAGGTCTTGCGCGTAGAAGGTGGTGTCATGGCTTTCGCGGCTCAGTCAGCAACAGGCGTGCCGCGGCCGCAACGCAGGAATTTAGCCGCGATTTACGAACGGGCGTGGCCGCCGGGACGCGCGCTTCGCGGTTTTTCGTACACAGCACTGTTCGCGCTGCTGCTCCTCGTCCCGTCGCAATCCGCACTCGCGCAGGCCGCTGCGCGCTTCCCAGACGCGCCGCCGGCAACCGCTGCCTCGACAACGTCGGCCGCCGCGCCAACACTCCCCACGCGCCCAACGCCGGCTGCGCCGCGCGCACCGCTAACCGCGCCCGTCCTGGCAGCGCCGTCCGCCAACGAAACCGGCAGCTGGTCCCGCAACCTCGCGCTCAGTCATTTCGAGCACGCCCAAGAGCTCGAGCAACGCGGCGACATCGCTCAAGCGTTGAGCGAGTACACCGCAAGCCTAGCCATCGATTCGACCCTCGGGGTGGCTTATCTCCGCCTCGGTTCGCTGCGCGAACGCATGGGGGACGCACGCGAGGCCGAGCTCGTTTACTCCGAAGCCGTGCGTCTCGGAGACACGCGCGGCCACGCGCTGCTGCTGCGCTCGCACCTGTATCGCGCAGCCGGGCAAGGCGCGCTCGCCCTGCGCGACCTCGAAGCCGCCGTGCAGCTCGACGCCGACCGCCCGGCGCTCGAGGAGCTGGCGCACCATTACGTCGAAGCGCACGCCTTCAGCGCAGCGCTCTTCACTTTTCGCCGCATCTTGGCCAGCGCCGAACAAAGCGGCGACAGCTCGCGGCTGGAAACCGCGCGGCTCGAGGTGCGCGCGCTCAGCGTGCTCGTCGCCGAGGCCGACCCGACCACCGAACGCGCCAAAAGGCACGATTGGGTGGGGCGCTCGCTGGTCAGCATCGCGCGCCGCTAACGGCCCCGAACCCACGATCACCGGTATCTTAAGCAGCAGCGACGCCCGCCGATTTCTGGTTTTGGCTTTACCCCTTCGGGTATCACGAAGCGCGGCGTTTTCGCTGCCCTCCGCTGCTCACGTACAGGCATTGCGCGCGGCGACGATCTTCGGCGCTCATTGCCAATTTCAAGTTTGAATTCAATGAACCCAAACCTGGAATACTGCCTCGATCGCGCAGCCCGGGGCGCCCACGGTAGTTAAACACCTTTAATATATGGCACCGGTTCCATACACAAGGTACGTTCGCGGGCATGAACAGATTGGCGGAGCGCGTGCTCGTGGGCGGTGTTCGGAGCGGTCTACTCGGTTGTGTCGCGCTGGTCGTGGCCAGCTGCTCGTCGACCCCGAGCCCGGCAGGTGGTGGTGGTGCGGGCTCCCCGGCGACCAGCGGCGGCGGTGCCGGAACGGTCGCCAACGCCGGCGCTTCGGGCGTTGGCGTGGTCAGCGGCGGCGGATCGAGCGGCGCGCTCGGCAGTAGCGGCGCGCTCGGCAGTAGCGGCACCGGCAGCGGCGGCGCGCTCGGCGGCACCGGCAGCGGCGGCACCGCAGGCAAAGGCGGCACCGCAGGCGCCGCCAGCACAGACGTCTGCCCAACGGACACCAATGTCATCAACACGCCCTCCTGCTGGGTGGGTTGCGATCCCGCGCTCACCACCGATAACCCGCAAGGTATACAAGGCTCCTTGTACACCTTCGGTGACGGCACCTCGTGCCCCGCTACTCCCGCAGACCCGGTGTGCGCGCCAACGAAGGGCGTCTGCATCGCCGGCACCACCAAGGTCGACGCGACGTACGCCGCCTACGGCTGTGCCATCGGGATGGAGCTCAACTCCACGGGCGGCGACTCCCCCACGAAGCAGGCGTACACGGGTCCCGCAAAGTGCTTCAACTACACCCTCACCGGTGACAGCGGCGGCAATGAGGTGCGCGTCTCCTTCACGCAGAGCGCCGACACGGCCGGCCAAGTGTCGCCGTACGTCAGCATCCCGCCGTTCACAAGCGGTAAAACCGGCACGGTGTGCACCAAGGACGTGAGCTGCCAGGGCCAAATGCACTGTGCCATCGGCACCGCGCCGTACGACATCCAGTTCGAGGTCGTGGGCGGCAACCACATGGGGACCTACAATGTCTGCTTGTCGAGCCTGATCCCAGTGGTCGACGGCTCGTCCACTCTGGCGGCGCTGTGCGGCGCCCAGGGTTCCGCCAACGGCACGGCGGACGTCGGCAAGTACTTCGTGCAGAACAACCTGTTCCCCGACGCAAGCAACAAGCTGTGCGTCACGCCCAAGGCAACCACGAGCGGTGCCGGCTTCACTGTGGACTCGGCGACGTTCGGGACGGGCGCCAACCTCAATGCTTATCCGTCGGTCGTCGACGGTTGGCATTACGGTCGCGTGTCTTCGGACAGCGCGTTGCCCAAGAAAATGAGCGCCATCGCCAGCGTCAACTCGACCGCTGCCTTTACGGGCAGCGACAGCAAGTACGACGCCGCGTACGACATCTGGGTGCTGCCGACGCTCCCCGGGCCAGCTGTGATGACCCCCGCCGGTGGCCTCGAGATCATGATCTGGCTGAACCACTCCAACCCACCCAATCCGGCGGGCGGCCAAGGCGGCACGTACAACGGCTACAACGTCTGGACCGGTACGGTGCAGAGCTGGAACTACGTGGCCTACGAGAAGACCGGCGGCAGCAGCTTCAGCGGCGATTTACTCCCGTTCATCAAAGACGCGATCCAACGCAAGGGCACGCAGACCTCGTCCTCCGACCCGTACCTCGCGGGGATCGAGTTCGGCTTCGAGCTCTACGACTACCCGGGCACCGGCTTCGCCGTCACGAATTTCTCGTCTGACGTGAAATAGCGCTGAGCTGAGCGACGATCACGGCGTGCGGAAGCTAGCGCCGTGGTCGTCCGAAATCAGCACGCTGTACGACTGCGCGGAGCGATTGCCGCCGCCGTACAAGAACAAGCGATTGTCCACAGTGAGCAAGTGCGACGGCGTGCGCACGTCGACGCGCACTTCCGGGTGCTCAGCGACGTCGAACGCGACGTAAAACGGAGTCCAAGAGCGGCCTTCGTCGCGGCTCGAGCTGACGCGCACGACGTCCTTCGCGGTCACCGCCAGCACGGTCGTGCCGTGCACGCGCGCGACATCTAGCGTCTGCTCGTTCAGGCCCGGCAGCGCATCGGCGCGCGGCAAGGAGAGCACCGCGCAGCGGCTCGCGAACGGGCAGACGTACAGGTCAGCGCCTTTGGCGTTCTGGGCGCGCAAGAGCACGACCAGCGCGCGCTCGTCACAAGCCACGGCGTAAACGGTGCTGGTTTGCGGCGCGAGCTGGGTCGCGTGCGCCGTGCCGTCGAGCTCGATCGAGCTGGCTTCGAGCACGTCGTGATCCACGCTCAACCCCACTTCGTAAGCGCGGCCGTCGCCGGTCAAACAGCGCTCAGCGAAATCACTGGTCACTGCAGTCGCGGCAGGGCGCCAAGTGAGCCCGTTGTCCGTGCTCTTGTGCAACGTCAGATGCGCGCCCCTGCCGAAAGCGAGCAATAACCCGTCCGGCGTATGCTTCACTGAGCGATACACGCCGCGCCACGCCGGAATGCCGCGGCCAACGCCAGGCTTCGGCAGCTGCACCGGATGAATCGCTTCGTAAGCACCCAGCGACGGCTTCACGAGCGCGGTGTAACCACGCACGAACGGCCACGCCGAATGCGCCGCACTGACCAAAGGCTCGCTCGTGACCGCCAACGTCGATGCGGTCTCGCTGCCAGCGAGCCCAAACTCCGAGAAGCTCGCCGCGCTCAGCTCATGCTTGCGCGCGATCTCGGCGGAGCCGGTGATGGTCAGCGCGTGCTTCGCGCACTTCTCGAACGGCCGCTCACTAGGCGACGCGGCCACGATGCGCCGATGCACGAGCCGCGCGAACTCGGCCGGGTTGTCGCGAAACAACGCGGGACCCGTCGGACCCGCCATGCACACGGCATAGTCGGCGACGGTGGTAGCGAGCGTGTGCACGCGGTAGCCGGCGAGCGCGCGCGGCACGAGCGAGAACAGGAACCAGGCGACGAGGCCGAGCGCCAGCAGGCTACGGATGCGGATCGGGGGACGGGGAAAGGCTGTTGCCTGTGCAGCCGGCGCGAGGGCCATGCTGCACAGATTCAGCAATTTCAGTCACTTGGGCCAAGTTTTGCTTGGCCCAAGGCGCCTTTGGGGCCGGGGCCCCAAAAAACACGCGACTAACCCATCGTGCGCGGGATTTCGTCGGTCTTGAGGCGCTTGCGGCGGCGACGAGCGGCTTCGCTCTGCTTCTTGCGCTTCTTGATCGAGGGCTTCATGTAATGTCGGCGGCGCTTCAGCTCACGCAGGATGCCTTCTGCAGCCATCTTGCGCTTGAGGTGCTTGATCGCACGCTCGATGCCTTTGTCGCCGACTTGGACCTCGAGAGGCCTGCACTGAACCGATTCGCTGGTGTTCGCCAAGGGGTCGTGGATATGACAGACCCCGGCGAGCTTGGCAATACCCGATCCACCGATCAGAACCCGTTTTTTACCGAATTGTCCGCATGGAAACCCGCTTCCGACCCACCGCCATCAAGGCTCCGCACGGCGCCAGCACCTTCGAAGTCACCTGGGCTGACGGGCCTAAAATGAGCTATCCCCATGAAATCTTAAGAGGATATTGCCCGTGCGCCGGTTGCCAGGGGCACTCGGGGGCGATCCGTTTTCAAGACGGCGGCAATCTCGAGCTGCGGGAGATCGAACGCGTGGGCAACTACGCCCTCTCCTTCACTTGGGGCGACAGCCACAGCTCCGGCATCTACAGCTTCCGCTACCTGCGCACCCTGGGGGAGTTGCTCGAAGCGCAAGGCGCCGCTGCCGTGAAGGCGCTCGGCGAGCTGCCGCGCTCTTGAGTGAGCGCATCGCCATCATCAGCACCTCCTACCCGCGCCAGCCGGGCGACGCCTCGGGCCATTTCGTCGCTGCGGAAGTGAAGCAGCTCGTGCGCGCCGGACACGACGTGTCCGTATTCGTCCCCGGATCGGGACCTCGCGAGCAGGACGGCGCGCGCCTGCATTGGATTGCGGACGGCGGCGCATTCGGTTGGCCCGGCGCGCTGGCGCGTTTGAAGGAACATCCGACGCGCGTCGCGGGCGCGGCGGCGTTTGCGACGCGCGCCGTACGGGCCGTGCACGCCGCGGGCCCGTACGTCCGCGTGCAAGCGCACTTCCTACTGCCCAGCGCTTGGCCCATCGCCACGCTCGCATTCAGCAAAGCAAGCCCGACGGAGCTCGAGCTCGTTGGCCATGGCTCGGATGTTCGCTTGTTCTGCCGCTTGCCACCGAGCTTGCGACGGCACATCGCGCGCGCCTGGCTTCTGCGCAGCGCGCGCTTGCGCGTCACCAGCAGCGAATTGGCATCGCTACTGAGTGCGGCGAACCCCGAGCTTTACGAGTCAGTACGGGTCGAGCCGAGCCCGATCGACGTCGAAGGCGTCCCCGAGCGCGCCACCGCGCGGCGCAGCCTGGGCCTGCACGCGACGAAGCCGCTCGCGCTGATCGTCTCGCGACTGATCCCCGGCAAACGCGTCGCCATCGCCCTGCGCGCGCTCGCGCCGTTCAACGAGTGGTCAGTGGTGGTCGTGGGCGACGGCCCCGAGCTGGCGTCGCTGCGCCGCGATTTTCCGAGCGCCCACTTCACCGGTCGCCTAGCGCGCCCCGACGCTCTGGCTTACATCGCCGCCGCCGACGTGCTGGTCAGCGCCTCAGCCGAAGAAGGCGCGCCCAGCGTCGTGCGCGAAGCGCGAGCCCTCGGCGTCCGCGTCGTGGCGGTTGCCGCCGGCGATCTGACGGAATGGGCAAAGACGGATCCGGGGTTGTCGGTCGTACGGCCCTAACCCGCTGGCGGTTGCTCCGAACACCGCGTTGGAGCGCCGGGACGCGCAGCGGCGCCAGGGCATCTGCTTCCGCGGGTCGGGCATCACCTGCCCTTCCCGCACACCCGATACAGCGTGCTGCGCGTGGGCTGACGTCGCAGCGCTGGGTACTCCCCTGTATTGAGCCCTCAGCAATAGCTGGTTTCGCGGCCAAAATTGGCCCATTTTCAGACCCTAGATAGTGGGGGTTCCCCACTATTCCCGCGCGCGGGAGGGCTGTACTCGAGGTGCATCTGCCAAGCACCAAACATCGCTTTTGCGTCCGATCGCAAACCGCTAGCTCTCGGATCTGACCCTCGGCAGCAGCTCGACGAAGTTGCACGGCTTGGTGCGCGAATCGAGCTGCGGCAAGATGATCTTCTCGAGTGCCAGGCGCACCGCGCCGGTCGAGCCGGGAAGCATGAAGACCAGCGTGGTGCCGCACAGCCCGGCTTCAGCGCGCGACTGAATCGTCGAAGCGCCGATGTCTGCGTAGCTCAACCAGCGGAACAGCTCGCCGAAGCCTGGGATGGCTTTGGTCACGAGCGGCCCGAAGGCCTCCGGCGTCACGTCGCGCTGAGTGATGCCGGTGCCGCCGGTGGTGATCACGACGTCAATCAGCGGTTCGTCGATACCCTGCGAGAGCGCGCCCCGGATGGCGTCCAAGTCATTCTTGACGATGCGGCGGAGAGCGATCACGTGGCCGGCGGCGAGCAGTTGATCCATCAGCAGGCCGCCGCTCTTGTCGGTCTCCAGCGTACGCGTGTCGCTGACGGTGATGATCGCAATTTGCAAGGGGGTGGGCACCAGATCCATGCGCGAACCTTAGCGCGTTTCGTCGCGCTGCGTGTATGCTCGTCGCGTGCGCCGCGCAGTGACTCTTTTGTTTTTGGGGGCGCTCGCGTGCTCGCCTCAGCAAGTCAGCGATTCGACGGCGGAGCCCGCGCGGCCCGCCGCTTTACCGAGCACTGTGCCGGCCAACGTCTCCCCTCACCCGCTCACTGCACAGGGCGGCCCCAACTCGGTGCGTGGCGAATTCGGCGCCGTCACCAGCGTCGAGGCAAACGCGACGCGTGCGGGCATCGCCATGCTCGAGCACGGCGGCAACGCGATGGACGCCGCGGTCGCGGTCGCCTACGCGCTCGCCGTCACTCATCCGAGCGCCGGGAACCTGGGCGGTGGCGGCTTTCTCTTGGTACGCCCGAAGGGTGGACCCACCGTAGCGTTGGATTTCCGCGAGACCGCGCCGCTCGCGCTGTCGCGTGAACAGTTCAACGCCATGGAGAAGAGCGGCGGCGGCGGCCCGCTTTCGGTCGGTGTGCCGGGCAGCGTCGCGGGGCTGGAATTGGCGCATGATCGCTTCGGCAAGCTACCGCGCGCGCAGGTGATCGCGCCGGCGATCGCGCTCGCCCACGGCTACACGCTGGCGTCGCATCAAGCCGCGCTGCTCGCGGGCAGCTTTCACGCTCTCGTTCACGACCCCGCCGCTCGCGCGATTTTCGGCAACGGCAAGAAACCGTGGGCGGCCGGCGAGCGCCTCGTGCAGCGCGATCTCGCCGCTACCTTGAAGCGCATCTCCGATCAGGGTCGAGACGGCTTCTACACCGCGGCGACCGCGCGCGGTCTCACGGCGCTTGCCCATGGCCTAATCAGCGATACGGATCTGACGTCGTATCAGGCCAAATGGCGTGAGCCGCTGCGCTTCGACTACGAGGGCTTCCAGGTCGAGGTCATGCCGCCTCCGTCTGCCGGCGGCGTAGCAGTCACCGAGACGCTGCTCATGCTGCAGTCCTTACACGCGAGCGCCCTAGCTCATGATTCCGCGGCAGAATTGCATCTGTTTCTGGAAGCGTCGCGGCGCGCGCAGGCCGAGCGCCGCTTCGGCGTGGTCGATCCGGATTCGCTGGGCGCAGACGAGAACGCCAAGAATCGCACGCGTTTTCTGGACCCGAACACCTGGCTCAGCGCGACTCCGATCGACCGAGCGCACGCCACTCCGTCCGCAAGCGTGCACCCGCTGCACGAAGGCGCCCTCCGCGAATTCGAGCACACCACGCATTTTTCGGTCGTCGATCGCGACGGCATGGTGGTCAGTTGCACCACCACTTTGTCGCAATCTTATGGCGCGCGGCTGGTAGCGCCGGGCACGGGAGTCGTGCTCAACAACTCGGTCGCATCGTTCTCGGCGGAGGGCGTCAATCAGCCGCTCGGCGGTCGACGCACCGTGAGCTCCATGGCGCCCACTCTGGTGCTCGCTCAGGGCGAGCCGGTGCTCGTGCTCGGCACGCCGGGCGGCGACACCATTCCGAGCACGATCGTCCAGGTTTTGCGGCACGTGATCGATCACGGCGAATCGCTTTCGAGCGCGGTCGACGCGGCGCGTGTTCACCAAGGCTTCGTGCCCGATGAAGTCCGCTACGAGCCGCGCACTCCGCCGCCGAGCGCCGCGCTCAGCGAGCTGACGCGCCTCGGGCACAAGCTCGTCAAAGGTCATGCCGCCATCGGCGACGCCAACGAGCTGTTGATTCAGGGCGGCGTAGCGTGGGCGTACGCTGATCGTCGCGAGTTTGGCTTGGCCCTGGCTGCCAAACCAGCCTCACCTACACTTGCACCGTGAGCTGTACGCACACACAGCGAGCGCCAACATTCGTTCACAGTGCGCGGGCTCGGCGCCCAAAAAGCGCGTAAATCCCTGGCTTTTGTCAGGCGTTCGCGAGACCCTGAGTTGGTATGGGTGCTGCAATCGGACGAATCGGACGAATCGGACGAATCGGACGGCACTTTGGTCTAGCGCCTCTCCCTAGCGGGACCGGCTCTTAGGAGGACGTTCTAATGCAGAAGCTGGTCGCGGTTTTGGTAGTATCGACTTCGCTGGCCGCGTGTGGCGGCAGCAGTAGCAGTCCGAACGCCTCGAGCCCCATCGCTCTCGCGGACGCTCCCAGCGAGCTCGCCAAAGCCTTCTGCGCGGCCGAGAAGGACTGCAGCCCCTTCTATTACAGCATCGGCTTCGCCAACACGGACTGCACGGCTTCGCTGACCAAGCAATTTCAACAAGCCACCTTCGACCAAATCCAAACGGCGATCGACGCCAAGACCGTGAAGTACGACGGCGGCCTTGCGCGTCAGTGCGCCGCGGCGCTCAGCGCCGGCTCGTGCGGGACCTTAGACAACAACTCTCCAGACGTGTGTCAGCAGGCGCTCGCCGGCACCGTGGCGATGGGCGGCGATTGCAATATCGACGCGGAGTGCTCCGGGCTCAGCCGCTGCGACATCACCGGCGCCACTTGCCCCGGCAAATGCGCCGCGCGCGCCTCCGCGGGCGTGGCCTGCGCCAAGGACAGCGATTGCGCGCTCGGGCTGACGTGCTCCACGGCCACCGCGCATTGCGCGGCTCCCGCCGCCAGCGGCGACGCCTGCAAGGGCACGACCGCCGGCGAGTGCGCCGCGGGCCTGCTCTGCGTCGGCAACGACGACGGCGCGAAGCGCGAAGGAAAGTGCATGACCGAAGCCGAGACGCTGACCATGCACAAAGGCGATACCTGTGACTTGCAGAAGGGGCCGTGGTGCACGGCGGGCCTCGCGTGCGTCGTCGACTCGGCGTCGCTGGCTGGCCTCGTCTCGACGTGTCACGAGCTCGCTATGGCCGGCGGCGACTGCGGCTTCGGGATCCCGAGCCAGTGCCCAACGGGTCAGGCTTGTCCGCTCCTGCTCACCGATCTGGCGAAGGGCACGTACACCGCGAAGTGTACGGCGCTTCCAGGACAGGGCGACGCCTGCGGCTCCGCGCTCGGACTAGCGCGTTGCGCCGCAGACCTGATCTGCGACGACGTCACGGCACCGCTCAAGCCAACCTGCATCACGCCGCATGACCTGGGCGAGAGCTGCAGCGGCAACGCAGTCTGTTACAGCCAGCATTGCGTGGGCAACGCCTGCGTCCCGGAGAGCGCCTGCGCGAAGTGACCCGCGTCTTAGGCCGCGAAGCGCGCCGCGTCAGCCGAGGCCGCGCAGTGTGGACGGACCGGGTCCGTCGCTCGTCGCAAACTCTTGACCGGACGGACGCAAGCTGGTGCGACGCGGCGCGGGCGAGCAGGATTCGGCGATTGGAATCGCGCACTTGAACGCGAGGCGCAGCGCGCAACCTTGGTCGAGGTTCACACGCTTGAAGACTAAGCGTGCGGGCACCGGCGCGAATGCCATCGACGCAGGCGGCAGAGTGTCGACCGGCGCGGCAATTGGAGCCGCGTCGGAGTCCGGCGCTACCTCGGCGACCGGCGCTACCTCGGCGACCGGCGCTGCCTCGGCGACCGGCGCTACCTCAGCGTTCGGCGCGGCAGCGGCCGCTTCTTCAACGGGCGCCGCTGCTTCGACAGCTGGTGCGGCGTCTGCGACTGGACCGGGCTCAGCGGCAGCTTCCACGAGCGGCGCTGGCTCGGGCATCGACAGGGCTTCGGCCATCGGCGCGGCCGCCGGGGG
>DATCFJ010000061.1:0-2464 GCA_036509605.1 Polyangiaceae bacterium
GCGTCTTCGATCGCCCGGACGCCAGCACCACTTCGGTTTGGGTCGCGAACCCCAAACAGATGGGACTCAGCTTCTAGCTAGTGACGGGCCAGCGCCCGCGCGCTTCGCGCACGGCTGCGAGCACGGTCGCTTTGGCGGGACCGCCAACGAGCGAGCGGCGCTCCACTGCCGCCTCCGGATCCAACGCCAACGAAAGCTCGGGCCCGGTCAGAGAAGGATGGGCACGGACCAACACGGCGGCAGGCAGCTCGCCGATCTGCACACCGCGCGTTTCGGCTTCGCGCACGAGCGCGCCCACCACGTGATGCGCTTCCCGAAAAGGCAGCCCACGTTGCACAAGGAAATCAGCCAAATCCGTAGCGCACAGGTGGCCGGTGGCTAAGGCGGCCTTCATGCGATTGCCGTTGAACGTGGCCGTGGCGATCGCGCCGGTCAAGGCACGCGCGCTGGTCAGCGCGCACTCGAAAGCGTCGAAAATCGGGCGCTTGTCCTCCTGGAGATCGCGCCCGTAGCCGAACGCGAGGCTCTTCTCCAACACCAGCAGCGTCGTCACGCAGCCGATCAGTCGCGCGCATTTGCCGCGCACGAGCTCGGCGACGTCCGGATTCTTCTTCTGCGGCATCATCGACGAGCTAGTCGAGAACGCGTCGCTGAGCGTCATGAAGCCGAACTCTTGTGTCGACCAGATCACGATTTCCTCGCCGATGCGCGACAGGTGCACGCCCAAGATGGCCAGCGCGGAAGCGACCTCCATCAAAAAATCGCGACTTCCGGTAGCGTCGATCGAATTTTGCATGGGTTGCCGAAAGCCGAGCGCGCGCGACACGCCCTCGCGGTCGAGCGGAAAGCCACTGCCGGCGACCGCGCCAGCGCCCAACGGCGACTCATTCAAGCGCGTCAGTGCGTCAACGAGCCGACCGCGATCTCGAAACAACAGCTCTTGCCAGGCCAACAAATGATGTGAAAGCCGGCTCGGCTGCGCGCGCTGCAAATGCGTATACGCCGGCATCAGCAGCTCGATCTCGGAGGCTGCGCGGTCCATGATCGCCGAAGCGAGCTCGTCCACCGCCAGCACCGCTTCCTCACAGCGACGACGCGTCCAAAGCCTGAGGTCTGTCGCAATTTGATCGTTGCGCGAGCGGCCCGTGTGCAGCTTACCGCCGACAGGCCCGACCACTTCGAGCAGCCGCGCCTCGATGTTCATGTGGACGTCTTCTCTTTTGCGATCCCAGAAGAACTCGCCGCGCTCGATCTCGCCCTTGATCTGTTGCAGACCGGTGACGATGGACAGCGCTTCGGGCTGCGTGAGCACGCCGGCGCGGGCTAGGCCCTCCGCGTGGGCGATCGAGCCCGCGATGTCTTCGCGCCACAGCTCCCAATCGATATCGACGCTCGTGTTGAGGCGCTCCATCGCCGCGTCAATCGCGTCCGGGAGCCGACCGCCGCGAGCGCCACCAGTACTAGCCATCTGTTCGTTCCTTCGCGCCGTTTTTCCGAGAATTGCTCGTCCCGCGCGGGTCGAGCGGCCGCCCACATGTAGCACTTTCACACGCAGGGCGAGCCGATATCTGGACGGGGCTCAGGGCTAGCGACTGGCTACGTTTCAATGGCTCCGAGCACGGCGAATCGGCAGGTGTGACCGTCCGCCGCCCAAGCCCGAACCAGCTACGGTTTGGTGAAGTCCACGAAATTGCCCGACATCATCAGCATGGTCAGCACGCTGAGTGACTGCCCGAAATAACTGGTGTCGCTGCCGGCTGCACCAAACTTGAACGCGCCGTCCAGCAAGGAGGGATAGCCGTCCATGCCCGCCACGCCCGCGGGCCCGATGAAGGCCATGTTGTGCGCGTTGCCGGTGCCAGAGCCACTGGTTGCATAGCCATCGACGATGTTGCCGGCGCCAATCTTATCGAAGAACGCGCCGACTTTGTCGAGGTACGCTTTCGCGCGCGGTTCAGCGTTGAAGCAGTAATCCATACCGATGCGCCACGGCGTGCGGCAGGCGTCATAGCTGTAGTTGCCGTTAGGTTGGAGGGAGGTTGAGGTCTTGTCCGGGACCAGGCCGTTGCTGCCAGAGACCATCGCCAGAACGGTGTAGTTGCGATCGATGATCGAGCCCGACCAATTCGGGTTGTTGGTGACCTTGGCGAACACCCGGTAATATGAAGGCGCGAAGTAATCCGGATAGACCGGGACGTCGGCGTCGCCCCATGAGTCGCCCGGTTTGAGCGTGTTGTCGGCACCGATGCAGTTGGTGGCGATGGCGGTGATCACGGATTTGGCAGCCGCCAAGTAGGCCGCAGAGGACCATTGGTTCGAGGCCATGAGCAGTGCCCAGGCCATGTCTTCGTCAGCATCCGTGGCCGAGCCCATGCCGTTGCCAGAGACGGTCCCGCCCGCGTCGATGTGCCAATTCATCAGGCCATTGGCATCAAAATGAGCCTGGGCGTACGTCCACAGGCCG
>DATCFJ010000062.1:0-11343 GCA_036509605.1 Polyangiaceae bacterium
GTCGCCGGTGGCGCTGGAAGCGCCGGGAGTGGCGGCAGCATCGGGTACACCCCAAAGAATGACTATCTGCTCTTTCCGGATCACGCAATCGCTACCCTGAAGTCGCTCGCGGACTTTCGCGCGAAATCACGCGACAACGCAAATGGAGGTTTTTTCACCTTCGTCAAGACCGACGGAACCGTGGGAAGTGATCGCCGCAAGGGCTTCGTGACCACGACCCGTGACGCTTGGACATTCTCACGTGCGTTCATGGTCACCGGGGACGAGGTCTATCTCGATCATGCCGCCCACGCGCTTCAGTTCCTATTCGCGCATGCCTGGGACAACACCAACGGCGGTTGGTTCTTCACGGCCGATGAGCTCGGAAAGCTCACGCCGTACACCCCGGGTTGGGATCCGAATACTTGGAAGTGGAGCTTCGTCCAGCACTACGCGCTGCTCGGAATCGGAGCCAATTGCGATGCGACCCGCGATGCGACGACATGCGCCTGGTTCACGAAAGGCCGCACCTTCCTGGACACCAAAATGTGGGACAGTAACCCAGCCCAACTGGGCTACTACGACCAAACCAACCTCGACACGACTGGCCCGACCGGCAAGGGCTTCACTGCTACCGCCGACGCTCTGACTACCAACGGTATTCAGGCCGATTTGCTTTGGCCGACCGCGGCCTACCAGCAGCGGATTGTCGACTTGGCGAACATCGTCACCGATCGACTGGCCGCAAACCTCGATTTGAGCATCGCCAAGTACGGCTTCCCCGAGAACTACAACACGAACTGGAGCGTCAATACCTCGCAAACAAATATCGACACAGGCCATATCCTGAAATCAGCTTGGGTCTTGGCTCGCGTCTACTTGAGGCACCCGGACGCGCGCTATCGGGCGGCCGCGCGCAAGCTGATCAACGAGGTCTTGAACAACGGCGGATGGGACGAAGCGGCTGGTGTTCCCTACACGACCGGCAATTGGAGCACCGGTCAAGTCACGAAACTTGCCGAGTGCTGGCAGATCGAACAGGCCATCAACAGCGGACTTTCCAACTGGTACATCGCCGATAACCAGGCCGATCGTGACACGTTCTTGAAGATGGCTGACCGGGCGTTGTCGTTCTTCGACAAATACGTGATCGACCATACCTACGGTGGCACGTACAAGATGAACAACATCGACGGCACTACGACGGACGGCGTCAAGAGCAACTTCTACAACGTCGAGTACCACTCGACGGAGACGTTCTACTTCACGTACCTCTACGGCAATCTGATGCTCCACCGCACGCCAGTTGCGCTGTATTACAAAGTGGCCGCAACGACCGCTCAGCGCGTCATTCAGCTGACTCCCATCGCGATCGACGATGCCTCGATTCAAATCCAGTCAGTGACGCTCGACGGTGCGCCGCTCACAACCTTCACTTCATCGACGCGAGAAGTCACCCTGGCCGCCGGACAAGGGGGCAAGCTGCGCGTCGTGTTTGGACCCGCGCCGTAGTCCAAGGCCATCCGAGAAACGGCGCCGCGCCTCAGTTATGAATCAGATTCACTGGGTCGCGCAACGAACGGACGTGGCGATACGCGCTGGCACCCTTCATGGCTCGCAAAGCTGGCGCAAAGCCGGATCGTGGTGTGTGCAGCGCCCAGCTACTTGCTTCCGGTGTTCGGCGACATGCCTCTCGACGCGATCAAGATGCATCCGATCGAAGTCTTGAAAGCGAGCTTGCTCGCCAAGGGGCTGAGTCCGAAGCGGGTGCACAAGATCCTGCCTGCCTCGGCAAAATGCTGCGCTACGCGCACGAAGTCGAACTGCTCGAAGTCGTGCCGCGCGTGAAGCTTTTGAAGATCCCGCTGCAAAAGTTCGATTTTCTCACCTTCGAGGAGCTGTCACGGCTCACCGATGCCGTAAAAATCGATCCGGAGCGATGGGCGCTCTGCTCTTGGGCGCGGACGCGGGGCTACGCCAGGGCGTAGCGCAGCCTCATGCCGTCAACGTGAGATCGTCCGGAATTGGGAAGATCCGGTGCAGATCGGCGTACTATGTCTAGATCGGCGTACTATGTCTAGATCGGCGTACCTATAGAAGTCTGCAGGTGCGTCCAATCACCATATCAAGGGCAATCCATGAAGCAAAAACTTAGCCTCGGTTTCGGTGCGGTAACACTTTCGCTCGCAATTGGGTGCGGCGGAAGCAGTAGCGGCGGGAGTGGCAATACAGGAGGAGCCAGCAGTGCGAGTGCGGGTGGCACCTCGAGCACGAGCGGCGGTAGCTCCTCGCACGCTGGCACCTCGAGCACGAGCGGTGGCAGCACATCGATGGGTGGCAGCACATCGACGGGTGGCTCCTTTATGACGACGGTGCCCGCGTCGACTTCCCTGGGCAGTTTGAGCAGCGCACAGCTCACCGAGTTGTGCTCGGATTTGCAGACCTACCTCGCCAGTGGCGCGTTTGCCTCGGGCGTTGCTGACTACGAATGCAAGGTCCTGGCCGTGATTTCCGCCGCAACGGCCGCGACGGACGCGGCAGCTCAGGCGTCATGCAAGGCATCCGTTAGCGCGTGCTCTGCCGACGCCGGCGCCACGACCACGACGGGGCAGTGCACCGCGCCTCCCGCGAGCTGTACCGCGACAGTCGGAGAGCTTCAAGCCTGCCTCGATGCCTACACGACTACATTCGCTTCGCTCGACGCCTCGGTGCCCTCGTGCGATGGCCTCACCACGGCCCAGGCCTTGGCCACGCTGACGTCTCTTACGAGCGATGCCGGCACTGGCTTGTCGGACCCGCCCGCCTGCGTGACCTATAACGCGAAATGTCCGAGCTCGAATATGGTGCCCAGCCCGATGAGTATGTGAGGCACGCCGCGCGGGCATGGCAGGGCGTCTTCGTCACGGGTCTGCTATCGTCCGCGCGTGACCGCCAAGCGGGCGAGGCGCGCCCCAAGCCGCTCGTTGATCAGTACCTTCGTCTTCGTGGTCTTGCTGCTGCTCGTGGCGCGTTTCGCGCTCGTTGAGTGCGGGGCCTCCCTGGCTCCAAAGGCGACTGTAACGACGCCGCAATCGCACGACGGCGAGCGTGGAACGGTCGCTACCGACCATCCACCTCGCGGCGTCCCACCGCCCCAGGGCTCGCCCGCGCAAGCTTCGGAGTTGGCCAGCAGCGTGCACCTGACTCTCGGCATTCCGCGCGACGCGGATCCGTCGGACGACCAGCTGCTCGACGAGCACTCCTTCGTTGTCTCTTACAGTCCTGTCAAGCGCGTGCCCAACTGGGTCGCTTGGCGGCTGGATCGCTCGTACCTCGGACATGTGAAGCGCAAGAATGATTTTCGTCCGGACCCCGCGCTACCTGCGGAGTTGTATCACGTGAGCGAGAGCGACTACCTGCACAGCGGCTACGACCGCGGCCACATGTGCCCGTCTGCAGACCGCGAAGACACGCCTGCCGACAACTCGCTCACGTTTCTATTTACGAACATGGAGCCTCAGCTTCACGAGCTGAATGCCGGGCCATGGGAGCGGCTCGAGGAGTATGAGCGGCAGCGTGCTGAGCGCGGGGCGGTGCTGTACATCGTTGCCGGCGGCGTGTTCAGCGCGCCGTTCCCGACTATCGGCCAAGGGGTTGCCGTGCCGGCGGCAAACTTCAAGATCGTCGTCGTGCTCGGTGACGGTCAAAAGGCGGCAGACGTGGCCGATAGCACCGAGGTCATCGCAGCTCTGATGCCCAACGAGCGCGGCGTCGGCGAGCATCCCTGGACCGACTTTCTAACGTCGGTCGACGCCGTCGAGCAGGCGACCGGCTACGACTTCTTGGATGCGGTGCCGGAGCGCGTGCAGCGCGTGATCGAAGCGCGGACGGCGCGCCCGTGACGCGCTAATGCTGCCTTTTTCTGGGTATTGTCGGGTGGTGTTTGGCTTCTGCTCGGCGTAGCATCCGCCGCCCGTCACCATGCTTCGCTCGCAAACGCTCATCTCGTTGCTTCTCTCGTCGTTGCTTCTCTCGTCGTTGCTCGTCGGGCTTTCCGCGTGCCACAAGCAGCCACCCCCAGAAAAGCTAAGCAAAGGTGGCGAGCTGTACGGTCGCATGTGCTCTGTTTGTCACGGGGCGAACGGCGAAGGCTACAAGGCCGACCAAGCGCCCCGTCTCGCGCAGCCCGACTTTCAAGCTTCGGTCAGCGACCAATACCTGCGCGAAGCGATCAAGAACGGGCGCATGGGCACCACCATGTCGGCTTGGTCGAAGAGTCGCGGTGGGCCGCTCTCGGATCAAGACGTCGAACAGCTGATCACGTTCTTGCGCACCTGGTCCAAGGGCCCGCGCGCCACGCTCGACGAGCAGCCGGCGAACGGCGACATCGCGCGCGGCTCCAACACTTACGCTCGCGAATGTTTTAGTTGTCATGGCGTGAAGGGTGTCGGCGGTCCGAACATTCACATCGGCAATCCGCAGCTGATGCAGACGGCGACCAACGGCTACGTGCGTTACGCGATCCGCAAAGGCCGCACCGGCACGAAGATGCCGAGCTTCTCTCCGAAGCTCGCAGACAGCGAGATCGAGGACGTCGTCGCGCTGCTGCGCAGCTGGGCGTCGCCACCGCCCCCGGAGCCGCCTGCTGCACCGGCGCCGCCGCTCCCGCTCGGCCCAGTGCCGCTCAATCCCAAGGGCCCGGAGCCGATTGGCTTCAAGCCCTTTCCGGCGACGACGCCAATGGCCATCATTCACGCGCAGCTCGAGCGCGGGGCGCGCATGGTGCTGCTCGATGCTCGAGCGCAATCTGATTACATGAATCAGCACATCGCAGGCGCGGTGAGCGTGCCGTTCTTCGATCCCGGCCCTTACCTGGACAAGCTGCCCAAGAATTCATGGCTGGTCTGCTATTGCGCGTGCCCCCACGCGGAATCAGGCCAGCTCGCTGGCAAGCTGCAGCAGGCCGGCTTCAAGAAGGTGACCGTGTTGGACGAAGGCTTGGGCGCTTGGACAATGCAAAAGTACGCCACGAGCTCAGGCGAGAAGCCCTAGCGCGCGCCTCGCCCGAGCAGCTCGAGGCGCTCTGGCCTCCGGGACATGCGTGCGGGCGTCAGTTACAAAACCAGCCACCCTGCACGCACACGCAAGAGGAGCCCGGGCCGGTGCCGTACCGGCACTGTCCGAACACGGACCCGCAGCTTGCGCTCGGTGTGGGTTTGGCCGACGGACAACCGGCGGTGAAGCAATTCCATGCGGCGCCGGTGCAGTTGCACTGATCCCCATCCGGATACGGGCAGCGTAGCGCGCCCATGCACGCGCTGGCTGCCGCGGGCTCGGTTGCGGGACAAGCATTGCCACTGCCAGCGCAGCGCCACTGCAAGTTGTTGCCGCACGTGCAGCTGCGCCCGACGTAGTTGCAGAGCAGCGCTGGGACCGGGCACGCGCTGTTGTTGTTCGGGGTGCCGACCGGACAAGAAGCACTATTGCCGCCTCCAGCACCGGCGCTCGCGCCACCGGTGCCCATGCCCGCGCTACCAATGGCGCCGGAGGAACCACCGACTGCGATGCTACCGGCGACGCCCACGGTGCCGCCGCTGGCCCCACCTGAAGCGCCGCCCTGGCCAGTGGCTCCGCCGTGACTCACTGCGCCGCCGCTGCCGACCGTGCCGGAAGCGCCGCCGCCCGAGATCGTGCCAGCGGCACCAGCCCCGGGGCCTGCACCCGAGCTCGCGTTCCCTCCGCTGCTGATCGCACCGGCCGCAGCGCCGCCACCGGTGTCGGTGCCCGCGACGCCTACCGTTCCGGTGCCGGCGAGCGAGCTGCCGCCGGCGGCCAAGCCCGGCGGGTACTCGTCGTCTGAGCTGCGCGAGCCGCAGCCGGCTACGATGCTCGAAGTAAGAGCGAACAGCACAGCCCCGCTAACGATAAGCCGCTTCATTGGGTCTCCGTGAGCCTTGGGGTCTTGGCGCAAGACTTCACGCATAACCCAGTACCCACCGCTCCGCGCGGCAGGCAAGCGCGATCTGGAAACAGACGATGACGACTTATTGCGGCGCGCCGCCCGGGAGGCAAAGCCCGGTCACCGCGTTGCACGTCGCGCCCGCAGCGCAGTCCACCGCGGAAGCGCACGGGAAAGCACACTTCTGGAACTGCAAGTTACAGCGCGCGAAGCCGCACGACTGATCATTCTGGCAGGGTAGGGCGAAAGCGTTGGGCGTTGCCATCGTTCCACCAGCGGCGGGCGCGGCTGGGACCGCTGCGGGTGCTGTGGCGGGCGCTGCGATCACAGCGGGCTGCGGCTGAGCCACGGTGGCCACTGGCGCGGCTGTCGGTGCGGCGTAGGGGGCCGGCGCCGCGGCTGGCGTGTCGTTCTCCTTGGCACAAGCGCTGACGATCGAGACCAGCCCGACGAGGGCAAACAAAGACCTGCGTAGCATCGATTCCTCTTTCCGCGCCGCATGGGGCGCTCGTCCAAACTTGCGAGCCGGTTGAAAGTGGCCCGCATCCTACACCGGCCGGCGACTCTATCACCGCTAACTTTGAAGCGCGTGTTGCCGGATTGTGTGCGATTGTTTTGGCCGCGGCGCAGCACGGCGCGGCTGCCTGGCCAACGCTTGGCCGAACCGCTTACAAGCGTTGGAAAGCGCCGGTGAACGGGTTCTGCTTGCACGCAAAGCTCTGCGCCGCGTGCGCCGCGTCGGCGGCTCGAAGCTGACCCGTGAACGGATCGGCGAAGCAACGCGCCGCCGTTGCCGCGTGGGTTGGTGCGGGTGTTGGTGGAGCGGCTGTTCGAACTGGATTGAGCGCTGGCAACGCCGGCAGAGTGGGCAGCGCGAGGGCGGGCGCGGTCTTCGGTTCGGCGGGAGCAGCGGCTGCAGCCGCGGGCGAATCAGGCACTACTTTGGGTGCGGCCGTAGTGCTTGGGCGCAGGCTGGCGGTTTCTTGCGTGGCCGGGCTCAGCTCGAGCGGCGCTGCCCCGGGGCTTACCGCGGCGCTAGCCGAACCGAGCCCCGTGCCGAGCGTCTCGCTGTCCGGCGAGCCGCGTTTGCTGAGCGCAATGATCAGGATGACCCCGAGCAGCAACAAAAGGCCGATCAGCGCGCCGATGGCGATCGGCACTAGCGCGCGCTGCTTTGCCCGAGGCAAAGGGCCAGGATGCGGCCTTATACCGACGTTCATCGGAGCCGCGGTCACCGTGCCCGGCGTAGCAAAGCGATCGCTCGACTGCGCGGATACGGGCTGCGCCGCTTGCGTGCCTGTAAACAGCAGGGTCGGCGAA
This sequence comes from Polyangiaceae bacterium, assembly GCA_036509605.1. GTDB lineage: Bacteria > Myxococcota_A > Polyangia > Polyangiales > Polyangiaceae > PMG-095. Next base: position 7,238 of record DATCFJ010000062.1, read on the forward strand.
TTCATGGGCAAGGTGGCGTCCGGTCCGCTTGCCTGTGGCGCGCGGAGCGCAGCCGGTTGCACACGCCCCCGGACGACGTCCCCGAGCGCGCTGGCTAGCTCTTGTGCCGAGTTGAAGCGGATCTCGATATCTCGGTTCGCGCCTTTGGCAAACCAGTCGTCGAAGCCAGGCAAACGCAGCCCCAGGCTCGACGGCGTTGCGATCGGACGCGCACAAATATTGAGCAATAACTCGCCGTAGGTTTCGCCGTCGAAGGGCCGCACGCCACTCAGACATTCGCAAGTGATCACGGCTAGGGACCACAGGTCCGCGCGATGATCGAGCGCTTTCTTGCCCTCGACCTGCTCGGGGCTCATGTAATACGGCGTGCCCATGGTTACGCCGGTGCGCGTTTCCATGCCGCCAAAGCGCGGCCCGGTCGTCTTTGCGATGCCGAAGTCGAGCACCTTGGCGAGCTCCTGACCGTCCTCGCTGATCAGGAAGATGTTATCGGGTTTCAGATCGCGGTGCACGATCCCGGCGGCGTGCGCGCGACCGATGGCGCGCGCGACCTGAGTGATGATCGACAGTGTGCGTTCCGGGGTGAGCCGCTGCTCCTTCTCCAAGCAGTCGGCCAAGCTTTGGCCCTGCAGCAGCTCCATCACGAGGAAGGGAGTGTTTTCGTGGACGCCGTAGTCGAGCACTTGCACCACATGTGCGCTGCGCAGCGAGGCCGCCGCTTGCGCTTCGCGCTTGAAGCGCTCGGCACCTTCGGTGGTGGCGGCGATCGAAGGGTCCATCAGCTTGACCGCGACCCAAGAATTGAGCGTCAGGTGCTCCGCTAACCAAACGGAGCCCATGCCGCCCTTGCCGAGCTGACGGTCGAGCCGATAACGTCCCGCGAGAATTCCCTGCATGACCAAAAACCGATCTTGATTGTAGAGCGAAATCGCGGCCGGGAAACAATGTTCGGGTAGATCGCGCAGACTGCCGCGATCTAGCGTGCTTGACGCTGCCAGGGCGGCTTCATACCCTCCGGACAATGCGCTCGTCCTCACGTTCGGTGCTTGGCTTTTGCTGTCTGCTCGTGGCCCTGGCGTCCGCCGGTTGCAAGGGGGGCTGGCGTCCCCAGGAAAGTCACGACGTGGCAGGCCTAGGTGACCCGAACGCGACCTACGCCACCGTGCTCAGCACCCTCCAGGCTCACAAGTATAAGCTCATCGATCAAGACCCCGTCGCCCACACGGTGCGGGTTCGCAGCCACGTGGACGAAGGCGAAGCGTCGCACCTGAGCGTGATCTTGCTGCAGGTCGACGGCGCGGCAGTGCACATGTCGGCCTCCGGCTACCTCGTGCATCCGGACGGTACGACTCATCACAGCTTGAACTCCGAGCTCGCTCTGCTGCAAAAGCACTTGGAGAGGGCGCTCGGCACGGGTCCCGCGCCGGCCGCGCCGCCTTCGGCCCCGACCATGGCGGCGATGCCGCCTGCACCGCCCGCGCCGCCGGGTAGCTTGCCGGCGTCTTGGAGCGAGCCCGCGTACGACCCGAAGGTATGGGGTCCAGGCAACTTCACTTGCCTACCCGTGAAGATCGCCATCGAAGATCAAAGCCAGCTCACGCTCAAGTTGTCGAACGGCGAGAACGCGGACGTCTCGCTCTCGCTCGCCTACGCGCCCGAGTTGTGTCGCTCGCCGGGCGAGTGCAAGCTTCCGGGCGGCTGTCCCGCGCTTGGCATCGGCGACCCAGATCACGTCTCGCGTATCGCCGGTCGCTTGTCGCGACACGAGGTCGGCCCGCTCGCGACCCTCAGTTTACGCGGCCAACCGGTGGCTACTATCGATCTCAGCAAGCACGGCTCGATCGCTCAGGCCATGACCGAGACCAAGCACTGACGTTTGGCTCCGCCAGCGTCGGCTGACTTCGAGCAAACGAATGCACCTGCTCGCGCCGCACTGGTTCTTGACCCACCACGTGGTGTCGATCGCCAGCAACTTGCTGGTACTGGTGCTAGTGGCCTCGTTGCTCCGTCAACGCCGCCGGCCAGTCGGTAACGCGATCGCCTGGCTGCTCGCCATCATCTTGATTCCATACGTCGGTATCCCGCTGTACTTGAGCTTCGGTGGTCGCAAGCTGAAGCAGCGCGTCCAAAAGAAGCGTCCTCTCGACCCGCAGGGAGGGAGCACTGCGCTCGAGGCGCGCGCCCGGTCGACGTTGCAAAGCGTGCTCTGGTTGGATGACGGCGTGCTAGCGTATCAGACGTTCCTCGAGCAAATTCGCGGCGCTCAGCATTCGATTAGAATCGTCACCTTCGTGATCGTCGACGACGACACGGGTCGACCGCTCGTCGACGCGCTGATCGAGCGCGCGCGCGCCGGCCTCGAAGTGCGCTTGCTGATCGACGATCTCCTGCGCTTTCACGCGCCGCACGCCAAGTTGCGGGAGCTAGTAGCGGCGGGCGCCCGAGTCGAGCGCTTCATGCCGCTCGTACATTTACCGTTCCTGGGCCACAATAACCTGCGCAATCACCGGAAAATCGCGCTCTTCGACGGTCGCGATGCGATCGTCGGCGGCATGAACTTCGGGCAAGAGTACATGGGCAGAGCGCCCGCGCCCGAGCGCTGGCGTGACCTGTCGCTGCTCATTCGTGGCGAAGCCGTGAGCGAGCTCGACACGGTGTTTCGCGCCGATTGGGAGTTCGCCAGTGGCGAGATTTTGAGTGCGCCGGCCCAGCTCGAGCCGGGCGGAGTCCCTGTGCGAGTCGTGCCGAGTGGACCGGACTCTGCCTCGGATCCGATCTACGACGCGGACTTGACGGCGATCTTTCGCGCCGAGCGTCGGATCTGGATCGCCACGCCCTATTTCGTCCCCGACGACGCGCTGCTGCGCGCGCTGGTGATCGCAGTGCGTCGCGGCGTCGACGTGCGTGTGCTCACGCCCGCGCACTCGAACCACTTGTTGTCCGATCTGGCGTCTGCTTCCTGTCTGCGGGACTTGAGCGCCGCGGGCGTCACGATTCATCTGTTCGACAAGATGCTGCACGCCAAGACGCTGCTCGTGGACGATTCGTTGTGCGTGGTTGGCTCGGCGAATTTCGATATGCGCAGTCTGTTCTTGAACTACGAAATTGCGCTGTTCTTCTCGGGCTCGGCCGAAGTTCAGCGGCTGAGCGCTTGGTTCGAGGCGACCTTTGCGCTGTGCAGCATCGGGCCGCGACCGGCAGGCGGGCTACGTTCGGTGCTCGACGACGTGGCGCGCTTGGTCGCACCACTGCTCTAAATTCCGGGGATTGGGGGCGCCCGCGCTCCAGCTGCGCAGCTCTCCGCACGCGAAATTCATGTTTGAATTCGACGCTTTCATCTCGTGCTCGGCGTGTCGCGCTTCGAGTCGCTGGCCCTTCCGCGCGCACGTAATAGTGGGGAGTACCCACCAACTGCGGTCTCAAAATAGGCCAATTGTGGCGGTGAATCAGCTATCGCCTGCCGGCGAATTGGTGGGGAGCCCCCACTATTGGGGCTGCGGGAAAGGGTCGCGCGATTTCTGCTATCGAGGCCTCGATTTCAGCTTTAGGCACCGGCCTCGAGGAGCGAGTGGGGGCGACGAGCCGCGCGCGGCCGAGCACTCAGTCGCCGAACGCGTAGTAGGTGAGTGACACGCGCACGATGCCGCCGGACGCGATCTGAGAGACCTGCCACGACACCTGGTGATCACCCGCAGTCGCTAGCTCGGGGGTGTCGATCGTGATCGGCGGACTCTCCGAGCCGGGGCACCAGTTGGCGCGTGAGGCCTTCACGCTCGCCACTGCGCCGCACGGGTTCTCGGTGCAGTAGTCGACGCCCGCGTCGCCTTCGGTTTTGGCCAAGGTGCAACCGGCCGCGCAGGTTCGCCAGGGTGTGAACGTCTTCAAAGTTGTGCCATCGAGCGTTAGCGTGTGCTGCCTTCTGCAGAACTCCTCCGCAGGACCGCTGCACGAAGTGAGGTCGCCAGCGGCTTGGCCGTGACCGGTCGTGCGGTATTCGAAGAACCCGTCGCTCGTGCCCTCTGGAACCGTGAACGACGCGGAGACCGGGTCGGCGCTAGTTAGGTCACCGTAGAACAGCGGCACGACGGCGAGCGGATGACGCGGAG
>DATCFJ010000063.1:0-11964 GCA_036509605.1 Polyangiaceae bacterium
TCCTCACGCTTTCGGCCAATGACTCGGCGAACTCTATCGCCCGCACCCTGCGTGTCAGCATCGTCAGACGCATACTTCGGAACGCCGAGGACTGCAATTAGGCTCCGACAGCGTGGCTCACCCCTGGATCGCGTCTGCGGCGGAACGGGCGATGCCTGCTCTGCCTAACTTGTATTTCTGCTGCGGCCTTGGTGCAAGATGTGTCGCGGGGGCGGGCGATGTCACTAGACCCCGAGTCTTTCGATCAGCCTTGGGTCATCGTTCTTCACGGAGTTCACCAACGTCGATACGGGCACGAGTTCGAGCGTCGACCAGTCCGGCTCAAACAGATCTCGATAGCGAGCGTTCGGGTCGAGCCACTTGGCCACGGCATCGACTGGCAAGATCAACGGCATGCGATCGTGTACTTCACGGGCAACGCCTCTTGGTGTTGTCGTGAGGATAGCGACCGCGGGGATCAGCTCACCGGTAGCGCAGGGTGCCGCCGTGAAGAAGCGCATCAAGGCGACGTAAGTCACGCCGAGCGCCGCTCTCGTCTCGGGCGGGAGCGGTCACAATGGTGGGTTCGGCTAGCGGGTCCTCGCGCACCGAGCCCCGAGGCCGTGGCTGCGGTTCGACGGGGAGAAGTAGAAGCGGTTCGAGGAGAGCAGGTCCGACGCATTGCCGAAGAAGCTGCCGCCCCGGATCACCCGGCCGGAGGAAACAGTCATATTAGCACAATTATTGCACGGATTTGTGTACGGGTTGACGAACCAATCCTGCACCCTCTCCCAGACATTTCCCGCCAGATCGGCCTGACCGTACAGCCCGTCACCCTTCGGCGACTCGGAGCCGACGGGGTTCACTCCGCCGGTTCCCGGCGCGACGCAAGAGCCGGCCCCGGCAGCGCCGTAGAAGTTCGCGTAGGTGCAGTCAGGAGCCGTACTTCCCCAAGGGTAAACCCGTTGCGCCGTCCCGCCCGCTGCCGCGTAGTTCCACTCCGCTTCCGTCGGCAAGCGCCCACCATCCCAGATGCAGAACGCCTCCGCTTCAAACCAGTCCACGCAGTTAATCGGTAGGCTTTCGGCGGCGGCGCTGCCTGCCGCGTCAGTCCACGTCTCGTAACTTGCGTCGCACTTGAGGGCGGTCGTTAGCGCCGTGGGCGTCGCATCCAAGTTCGTGTTCCATGCCGTGCTCCAGCCCGTATCGCTCGGGTTATTGGGGTTCGCTCCCGCACCCTCCGCAATCATCGCCTGCGAGTACGCCGCCACGAACTTTCGGAACCGACCCACCGTGATTTCGTACGTGTCTAGCCGGAAATCGCTCACCGTCGCAGGGTAGTTCGCGTCGTTCCCGCGGTTGAACGTGCCGCCTGTTACCACGCTCGACGCACAGCAGCTCGCGTTCCCGTTCGGGCCACACGTCGACGCGAGCCCAACGCACGAAGGGGGCGGCGTGGTGCACGTCACCCCAGCGCAGGACGAGCCAGCTGAGCCTCCGACCCCGGCGGTGCCGCCGCTCGCTGCGCCAGCCGTGCCGCTGCCCGTCCCCGCCGTGTCGCCCGAACCGCCCTGGTCGCCAGTCGTCGGGAGCCCGCCGACGATGACGCCCGAGGACGCGCCAGAACTGCTACTGCCGCCGGCGCTCGCCTGAATCTCCGCTCTGCCGCCGCAACCGAGCGCGAGCAGAACGAAAGCCACCCACGAAGCCCTCTTGGTCGTCCCCTTGATCATGGTGGCAAGTCTAGCGCAATGCTCGCCGTCCTGCCTGCGACGCACGCTTTCTGATCGTGTCGGACTTCAACGCATTCAGTCTGTTCGCCACCGGCGGGATGCAGTTTTGAACTGCTAACGGTTGGAACGGAACCAGCGAACGGCTTCGGTATTTCGCGGGTTATCGAATGACGCTGAACTTTCGATAGAAGCGCTCGACCTGGCGGGCTAGGGCCTCGTGCTGTGGCGTCGGTTGACCAGCTTCGCTGTCACAACTGGCGAATCGGATGAGTCAACCGAACGGGCACGAACCCCTGAGGCATCATAGGGGCGTCGTAGAAGCCTGCCGGGATAAGTCGGTTGCTCATGGTGTGAGCGTCCCAGCCATTGAACCAAACGAAGCCGCAGTACAAACACCGCAAGGTCGTCGCGTCCTTCGCGAGACGCTTCAGCACCTCGGCGGGCATGCCGATCGCAACCGGGTCAAGGCTCTCGATCTGCGGTCTGCTAGCGCCGCAACTAGAGCTGGCGCATCGAGCATCGTGATTTCTCATTCACACTCGACTGCAAGGTGCGCGGTGCCCGACGGTTGGTCAACGAAAACACGCCAGTCGCTGCTCCAGCCCCGGGTTCACGCCTTCCGCCATGGTGCCCGCCAGCCACCAAACGCCGACACGCTTACCGCCGACGAAGCACTGCGTCAGCGGCCGCTTTCGTGCAGCCATCGACCACAGCGAGGCGGGCGGAGCGATGTCAAGGGGTCAAGGCGCAGAGGCCGTTCACGCAGGCGACCCGTTGGGCCGGACATGAAGGAGGGATCTGCGGCGGGCACGTTGAGCAGTTGTTGCTGGCATATTCCTTCAATGCCGAGACGACCGTCGCTGCCGACGCTGCGCTTATCGGGAATCCACAGCCAAGAATGCAAGCGTTACCTTCATAGCCTATGGCGCAATCAGTGTCCGTGTTGCAGGAGTTGTTCGATTCGAGCTGCGATTGGAAAAACTCCCCGTAGTTGCTTAGGCCTTGAGCACAGTCGCTGGTTGACTCAGGAGTGCAGCGCGGACAGCAGGCACCTGGCGGCGTTCCCCATTGGTAACCCCCGATGCAATCGCCTGTTTCGCCAGGACAGGCGATTTGGGCGCATCCCGAACCGGCCGCGCCTGCACTTCCGCCCGTCGCTCCGGCATCATCAGTCCCGATGGGCGTAGAGCCGCCCGCGCTCGAACCGGCGACTGCGATGCTCGGGGAGCCGCCCGCCGCTTCGCCACCGCCAACTCCGACGCTGGCCTGACTTTCGGCCCTGCCGCCACACCCCAGTGCGAGTAGAACGAAAGCCGTCCACGAGGCGCTGTTGGTCGTCCCCTTGATCATGGTGACAATTCTAACTCAACACCCCGCCGACTGCATTCGACACGAAACAGGCTGTGTGCGCTCTCATTCACCCTTCGAATCCGAGAGCGAGACCGTAGCCCAGGAATGTAGCTGCAGGCATCGTCGTCAGTGTGCCGCGGACGCGCAGAAAGAGATCGGACCGGGGCCGTGCACTGGGCGGCGAGAAGAAAATCCTTAGCTCGGGACCGCCTTCCAACTCCAGAATCGGTTCGTCCGCTGCTTCCTCATGCGACGGACCTAGAACAAACGTCGGCACCAACTTAAGGGACGCCAGGCCGGCCGAAACCCGACCGAAAGCGCCGACGAACGAAGTCGGGAGCAGCCGGCCCTCAGCGAACGTTTCGACCACCGTCCCGCTGGCGACGAACGTATCCCGGCTGAGGTTCGAGCCATCCAGATCCCCGTTATGCATCTCGCCGACGGTTAGGCCGATCGCGAACGCGGGGACCAGACGATACCAGGCGCTCAAGCCGTCTCTGAGCATGATGTTCGGCTGATAGACGTTGTCAGACGTGCGTGGCACCGAGCCGATGCCCGCACTGAGTTCGACCCCGATCGCGCCGCGTTCTTGGGCTTGTGCGGACCGGCTGGCGCCGAAGCAAACACTCACAAAAACGACGCAGGCTGAACACAGTGTGCGAGCGCGGCACACGCGTCTCAAGCCAGATAGCTCGCGGGGTCGTGACTTCGTCTGGTAATGTGAAATTGCGAGCATGCTTGGCAAGTGTTTAGCAACGTACGTGCCTGCCGTCGGCATCCGTCAACGAAAGCACGCGTTTGCAGCTCCGATTCGACGGAGCAAGCCGTCGTGAGCACGGTTAACGCAGGCAGCGGACCCTCAGATCACACGGTCTGGAGGCTCTTTAGGTTTGTGGTACGGTGACCACGAGTTCCCGTGCGTGGTTTCCCCCCATTCCGCGTGCGGGGACTCACTCAGAACGCTTGGGGTGCTTGTTGGGTCGCTTGCGAAACAGGGCTGTGACCGTCGCACGCAACGGCGTGTGTTTGATCATCTCGATGCCCTTGGCCCCAAGCAGCACGTCCATCAAGAGTTGCAGTATCTCCGTGTCCCGTTCGTCGCGCTCGTTCAGGTCGATGTCACCCACGAACTTCCACATCTTGCGCCCGCGTTCGACAAGCTCGAACTCGATCCGTTCCAGCTTCACGACGTTCAGGACGCCATTGACGACGCTAGTGTCTTGGCGTTCCAAGCTCGACACCTCAACGATGTGATGACTACCGATGATGCCTTTGGGCGTGGGCAGTTGTTCGACGGCCTCCATGAGCTGCCCGCGAGTGATGTACGGAGGGAGCCCCGTATACACTATGAGTTGGCCGGATATGGGCGGTAGTGGATGGGACTTCTACTATGTCGAGTGCACGATTCCTCCGATTAGCGGCGGGTACGCCTCCACGATAGAGGCGATTGGGATTAACGAGTACTGAGCACGCCAAGTCGCACACGAAGAACCACCATTCGCGCCGCGGTGCCACTTCTAAGAATTGGAGATCTGACATGAGAATAGAGAATTTGGCTGGGCAGCGAACGGCTGCAGTACTCGCGATGACAGTCGGCACGATCAGCGTCGTCTGGTTAGCTACCCAGCACAGAACAGCTCACAGTGCCGCAGTTCTTAGCGTTGCTGCAGTTCGTAGCAACGAATCCCAAGTGACAGACCGCCCCCAAGCGCCCGTGGCGATGGCTCAGCCGGAAAACGGGAGTGGGAACGGGCCAAGACAGGGTTCGGAGTCTAAACAGCTTGTCGCGCAAGGTGATGCCGCCGCTCCCATTGGCGACCCTGAAGCGGAGCGCGAAGCCACCGAGCAGCTATATGAAAACAGTCATGCTGCGGAGGCAGTGGATTCGCAATGGGCCCCAACCGCGAGACAAACCATTCAAAACACTTACAGCGGAGATGGCTTCAGCGGGCTTCGCCTGACGGTTGATTGTCGCTCCACCCTCTGCAGGGTTGATGTCGACTACTCAGATCCGGCAGCTGGAGATGTTGCCGCCCACAAGTTTATGAGCGTACATCCGTGGCTCGGCCGTCGAATGAGCCATCTCGACAACGCAACACACACCGGGACTTCCTATTTTGCGCGTGAAGGGTTCAAGTTCCCAACTCTGCCGAGCGCCGCTTCAGCGCCGTAGCACCCGTGTACGTGCTGCTGGGAGTAGTCGGACAAGCACTACTGCTTGCGGCTTCCGACTTGCCGAGCCCTTTGAAAGGGTGCACTATTAGGCATGACTTGTAGGCATGGAGTGACTCTAGCCTGGGGACTTATCCTGTGCGCCTGCGGTGGCCACTCGGAAACCCAAGGGCGTATGGGCTCTGCGACCGGAGGCACGAGCGCGGCTGGAGAAACGAGCTTTCTTCCCGGAGGCGGAAGCGCGGCTGGAGGCGGCACGGGCGCCAGCGGCGGCGGTGACTCCGTCACGGATGCGGGCTCTGGCGGGCCCTCCACCTCCGCCGCCATCCTGAACCCGAACAATTGTCCCGGCGAGCCCAGTGCCGAGCTGTCACAGTGTACAGTCACGATCAGCGATGTTAATTGCAACATGGACAACGAGTGCGAGCACCTTGTGCTCCCGTCGTGCACGTGCACTCGTCAAGACGTTAGCGTGAACAACGGAAGCGCTGTGACCTGCATGGCCTTAGTGTGCGACAACGGCCCCCCCGTCTGCGCTCCCGCGGACCAAATGTTCCAAACCCAAGACTGCATCAAAGGGCCCGGTCATTCCGCACACTGCGTCCACGGCCGCTGCATGAGCTACGCAACCGACTGAGCCAAGGTGACTCTGCTAGGAGCGCTCGATGGTCAGCCCGTCTTCGGCTTCGCCGCGATCGACATGACCAGATGTCGGTTCCCGCCGTCCGCGGTTGCGTCACTTCTTGGAGATGCTGGCGTCGCCGAGGCCGTCCACGTAAACGATGTACCCCCTGCGATGCCTTCGCCGGAGTACCTTCGAGCTGAGGCGTTCGTCTAGTTCGGGATCCGTACGGTGTTCCAGCCGTAGCTCGTGTCCTTCTTGAGCGCCGCGGAGTCACCGTGGGCAACGGCTTCCCATTGCCCAGCCATTGCCCCTTGAAAGCGTACCTAGGCGTCGTGTAGCGTCGCATTGCGTCCACTTCGTGTGGATCGGCTCGAAACCAAAACGGCTGGAAAACAGCCAAAACTAAGGCGTTTCGCAATGAGCAGTGTTAGTGCCAACAGGACTGCACACCCCGGCGCTTGCGAACGGTCGGGCCGATCGCGGTTCCGCGCGCAGATCGGGCGCTTTCCGCGCCGCGCGCTCAGGAGCTCGAGGGCGAGACGAACACGACTTCAACCCGCGCGTTGCGCTCGCTCGCGCCGGGGCGCGCGGGGTCGAGCACGGGTAGCGAGCCGCCGGCAGTTTCGGCGGCCACGTTAGGGGCGCCTGATTTGCGCAGGGCGTCGGCGACGGAGGCGGCAAGCGCTGCGTCGCGGGTGGACGGATTGCCTTTGGCGCCGTGCACGACGGCGAGCAGCGGGAAATCCGGATGCGCTTTGGCGACCTTGCCGAGCGTGTCGAGCGTGCTCGAGGCGTCCGTGCTCAGTTGATCCTTGGCATTGAACAGCGCGCGCAGGGTGACGACCACGCCGCGTTCATCACGGAACGGAAGCAGGCTCGACGCACTGAGCTCAGCGAGCAGCGCGTCGGTCACGCCGGCGGCGGGGCTTTTCTGAGTGGCAGGGCGGCGCGCCAGTGTGAGCTCTTTCAAGCAGCCGCTGCGCACGGCGACCGCGTCGTCGATCGGCGCGGGCGGAGCCGCGAGCTTGCCACTCAAGTCTTCGACCTTGCCCAGCAGCGGTCCGACGCTTTCGCGGTTCGGTTCCAGCAGCCGCGCCGACATGCACAGCAGCTTGGCTTGCGAGAGCATGGCCTTTACTGCGGCCAGGCGCGCGGCTTCGCGATCGACGGAGGCCGCGGGGCCGTTGACCGGCAGGGGCTCGGCGTCGCGCGTGACCCTTAGGCGGGTTTCCAGAGTTTCCGCTTCCAAGAGGAAGCGCTGCTGTTGCGAGTCTAGATCGACCTGTTGCGCGGTGGCTTTGGCCAAGCGCGCTTGCTCATCCGCGAGGGTGGCCTGAGCGCGCGCGAGGCGGGCTTGCACGGTGGCGCGCGTGTACGCCGCCAGTGCTTGCTCGCTCAAGATCTGCGCGGACGCTTGGTTGTCATCGACGAAGGCTTCTTCGGCGTGCGCGCGGCGCAGCTCGGCATCTGCATACGCTTGCGGCGCGGTCTTGGCAGCTTCCTGCACGGCGGCGCTGGCGCGCGCGGAATCGACCTCGCGCATGATTTCGGGGCGGGGAGTCGGCGCGCAGGCGGAGAGCGCAAGCAGACCGAGTACAGCGAACGGCGGCGCGCAGCGCATCACTTCTTGCTCCCGGCAGGGGCGCTCGGTTTGGGCTTAGCGGGGGCGGGCGCGGCAGGCCCTGCTGCAGCTGCCGGCTTGCTCGCGGCAGGCTTAGCCGCTGTGCTTGGCGCGGTCTGCTTCGAGCCGACGAGCTCGGCCTCGTTCGCCAAGTTCTGCTCGGCGCGACCACGACGCGCGATGGTCTGCTCGATCAGCGCCTGCGTGCGGACGGCCTTTTGCTCTAGACCAGTGACCGTCTTTTGCAGATCCGAGAGCGCTTTTTCTGCAGTGGCGGCGCGCACCAAGTCGTCGGCCACTTGGGCCCAGGTGAGAGCGAGCGTATCGAGCTCGGTGGCGTGCTGCAGATCCCCGGCGCCGCGCGCATTTTTGGCGCGCTGCTCCGCTGCTTTGGCCTTGGCCACCGGATCCTGCACGACGCTGCGCGTGTCGGGCGCGTCCAGCTTGGTCAGTAAGCGTTGCGTCTCGGCGGCCGGGTCGGGACCTGCGGCTCGTGCGGAGCCGCTAATGCTTGCAATCGTGAGCATGGCGAAGGCCAAACCAGCCTTGAGTCGAGCGCGTTTCACCGGGGAAAGAAGCCACGAGGAGGGGCCGCGGTCAAGAGGGCGTCAAGGCTCTCGTGTGCGTTGCTGGCTCGCGCTATAGGCTGATCGGGCTCTAGTAGCAGACGGAGGATAGACCATAATGACGCAGCGCTTGCGGGCGAGCTGGGACGAGTACTTCATGGCAATCGCGCGCGTGGTCGCCACGCGCTCGACCTGCGATCGAAAGCACGTCGGTGCCGTGATCGTGCGCGAAAAAATGATCCTGACCACCGGCTACAATGGCTCGATTCGCGGTCTGAGCCATTGCGACGACGACGGCCACATGATGGAAGACGGCCACTGCGTGCGCACCGTGCACGCCGAAGCCAACGCTATCGTCCAAGCGGCGCGCAACGGCGTACGCCTGGACAACGCGGATATCTACGTCACCGCGTCACCCTGCTTCGGCTGCTACAAGCTGATCGCGAACTCGGGGCTGACGCGCATCGTGTTCGGCGAGTTCTACCGAGATTCACGCATCTTCGAGCTGAGCGAGAAGCTCGGCATCAAGCTCGACCACTTACCAATCGAAGGCGTCGCCAAAGACGCCGCGGCTGCCGAACCAAGCGCCTGAGAGCCGATCACGGCAACGCGACCGGCGCCGCGAAGTACTTAGCGACGGCGGTCTTGAATTGTCCGCCGTCGGTGTCGATGAACGTTTGATTGCCCGCGCCGGTACCGAAAGTCACGCCCAAGCCGCCTGCATCCACGAACTCTTTGATGTGGGAGAAGATGTAATGCACGCGATTATCGCGATAATGACCGGCCGTGCCGCCCTTCGTGGTGCTCGGCACGCCGAACGGGATTTGCCACCAGATCATCGGTAGGCCAAGCCCGCCGGAGATGGCTTTGGACCAGCCCAGGTAGTCGTGGAAGTTGGGGCTCGTCGCGTTGCTTTCATCCCAGTAGAAGGTGCCGCCGCGCATGCAGTTCGGATCCGTCGCGGCCTCGAAGCAACCGGCGTCGCGATCCAGCAAATCCGCAAACACCACGTCTGCTTGATCTGCGCCCACCTTCTTCAAGAAGGCAACGGTGGCGCTCGGGTCGCCCGCGGACCACTCGGAAGCATGAAAACCGATCACGGCTTTGGGCGCGTACATGCGCGCCAGCTTCACCAAGCAATGCCCCATGCCGACGAGATCATTGCTCAGGCCCGCGCAGTCAGGCGCGTTTGCCGTGAGGTTGACCTTCATCGCAGTCGGATCGTCCTTCGATTGCATCTCGGCGTAGGCCCAAAAATCCGGCTCGAAATGCACGACGGCGGGTTTGCCGAACATTGCAATGCGCTGGAACAGGAGCTTCACGTCGGCCCAATAGCCCTTCTCGAAGACGTTGTCCGTGAGCCCGCCGAGCTGCCCGTCACCCCAGGCGGCCATCGCGTACAGCGTGAACATCGGCACGACGCCCTTGGCGTCCGCCGAGTCCGTCAGCATGTTCACGAAGCTGCCGTCCGGATTCCAATCCTTCCAGCTGCCCCAGGAGCCGTCGGTGTTCTTATACGCGACCAGGTAAGCGTAGTGCAGGTCGAGCGTGGTGCCGAGGGTGTACGCGCCGTCCATGCTGTGATCGTTCTGGAGATCGTTACCCATGCCGACCATGAACTTTGACGGCCGGCCGAGCTTGGCTGCGACTTGCGCTGCGCTGCTGCTGCCCGTCGGACCTGGATCCGACGCGCCTCCGCTGGGCACGGGATCCGAGCCAGCACTGGAGCTCAAGCTTCCGCTGCTGCTGTCTCCGCCGGAGCTCGTCGGGGTCGAGCCCGCGGCGCCCGCGGCTTTCGGGGTGGAGAAGCCGCCGCAACCCACCAGCATGCTCAGCGTCGCCCCGACCGCCAAAGACGTGCAAAAGCTCATCATGAGCGAGATGCTAACGCCGAGTCGAGCATTTGGGGAGGCCTATTGGTTTGTGCTTTTTTTTCTGGGCGGCGGATCGCAACATCGAATCAGCGTGTCCCGCCGAGCAGCCAGGCTTCAACCGGCTTTTCGCCCCCGGAGCCGAGCCAGCAAAGCGTCGCGATCGCGCGGTACACTGACAGGTAACACTTTACGATGGATGCCGCTGGCCTCGCTACTAGCCGGCGCGGTTGCGGGCGGCGCGCCAGCTGACACCGCTACTTCAGACGGCGCCGCGGACGGCGCGGCGATTACAGGTAGCGCGGCGATCACAGGCGCGCTGATTGCGCGATCGATGAACGCTTTGGTCGCGGCGCCGAAGCGTTTGAAGCGCACGCGTAACCCAGCAGGGCTATTGGCGCTGGCGTCGGCGTATCCGATCACCTTGCCTTCGGCGCGGATCGGCTTGTGCCCATTGGCGAGCTGAACATCGAACACGATCGCGGTGTCTGCCGGCAGTGCCGGCTGATCGATGAGCAGCATCGACTTCGAATCGATGCTGGAGCGCTCGTGCGCGAGGTACTCGTCCTCGTTCGCGTACGGGCGCAGAACGTGAATCACGATCGGGCTCGACAACAGGGCCTCCAGGCAAGAGCTAGAGAGAGCCTTGATTATAACCCTCTCTGTACGACTCGGAGCGATCATTCTGCGGCAGCGCGTTCGGCAGCGCGTTCGGCAGCGCGTTCCCAGACACACACGCGCGCTGCGCGCGGCCCTCACACCTTTCGAGGGCAAGTAGGCGAAGGTGCGTGGGGAGTGCGTTTTCGGCAATGGAACCCGCCCTCGGCGGGCGCGGATTGACAGCCCACACGCGCTCTGCGCGGATCCGCGAGGCATGGCGAAGTTGAGCAAGATTCTAGTCATTGGTTCGGGCGGCCGTGAGCACGCGCTGGCGGCGCGGCTACTCGCGTGCCCGAGCGTGACCGAGGTGGTCGTTGCGCCGGGCAACGCCGGCACCACGCACAACGGCGTAACCGGCAAGCTGATGCGCTCCGCGTCCGGCGACGCGCTGGAAGTCGCGGCGCGCGAAGCCCCCGATCTGGTCGTGATTGGCCCCGAGGTCCCGCTCTGCGACGGGCTCAGTGATCGCTTGCAGGCCGCGGGGCACACAGTGTTCGGCCCCAGCAAACAAGCCGCGCAGCTCGAAGGCTCCAAGGCGTTCGTGAAACGCTTCGCCGAGCGCCACGGCATCCCGACGGGTCGCTTTCACGTCGTAACCGACGTGGCCTCCGCCGAACGCGCCATCGCCGACTTCGCGGAAGCTCCGGTCGTCAAAGCCGACGGGCTCGCGGCAGGCAAGGGCGTCGTCGTCGCCGCGACCCACGCGGAAGCGCTAGCCGCCGCGCGAGGCATGCTCAGTGGCGCCGCCTTCGGTGCGGCCGGGCAGACCGTGGTGATCGAGGAGCGAGTCCTTGGCGCCGAGGCCAGCATGCACGCGATCTGTGACGGGGAGCGCTTCGTGCTCTTGCCCGCCGCGCAGGATCACAAGCGCATCTTCGACGGCGACCGCGGCCCGAACACCGGAGGTATGGGCACCTACGCGCCCGCCCCGCTGATCACGCCCGCGCTGCACGAGCGCATTCGACACGAGATCTTCGAGCGCGCGCTCCGGGGCATGGCCCTTGACGGCCATCCGTTTCGCGGCGCGCTGTTCGCGGGTCTGATGATCACGCCGGAGGACGATTTTTCGCTGCTCGAGTTCAATGTGCGTTTCGGCGATCCCGAGACGCAGGTGCTGATGGCGGTGCTCGACGGCGATCTGGCGCAGGCGTTGTCAACGGCGGCGCGCGGCGCATTGCAGCCGGAATTGCTGCACGTCTCGAGCGACCACGCGGTGTGCGTCGTGCTGGCTGCTGGCGGTTACCCAGAAAACCCGCGCACGGGTGATGTCATCACGGGTCTGGATGCGGCTGGGCAGGTTCCAGGAGTGTCGGTGTTCCACGCGGGCACCGCGCTGCGCGACGGCAAAATCGTGACCTCGGGCGGGCGCGTGCTCGGCGTGACCGCG
>DATCFJ010000064.1:0-3582 GCA_036509605.1 Polyangiaceae bacterium
CGGGAACCGCCGCGCGAGCCGCGCCACCGTCAACCGCTGAAAGGCCTCGCCGTTACTCAAGCCGAGCCGCCCCACGCAATAGTCGAACATGGACGAGCTCCCGCCGCGCAAGTGCAACCTGCGCTCCTCCACCTCCGCCAAGTGCGCCACAATACGCGCCTCCGTGCGACAGCCGTTAACGAGCAACTGCGACAGCCGAGCCTGGAGCTCCGCATCAGTGACATCTCCTAACTGCCAGAAATCCCCATCTTTCATGTGCCAAAACTAACACGCTGATTTTCGTGCTCACCATTGTGACGACAATGCGCTTTCGAGCACAAAACGCCTGCGCAAACGATCGCCATCTTCAAAACTCATCAGCAGCTCTCCTGGCGCGAATGCACGCTTAATTCTCGTTCGCACAGGGATGCACGCGCGAACACACCGCCAGATCACGTCAAGAAAATTCGTGGTTCAAACCCGGCACACAGGTGACAAAGTTGTTCCGCTGCCGCTTGCGGCGGGAGCGCCTCGACGGCTGTGGGGGTGTCGGCCGCGCGTGTGCGTACGATTTCGTGAAGCCGCGCCCGCGGCGCGACGTGGTTACCGCCGAAGTAGCCGAAGTAGCCGAGCCGCGAACCCCACCCCGCGTACTTCGCCCAGCAGAAGTAGCCGAACCGCGAACCTCAACCCGATCACTTCGCCCAACCGAAGTAGCTCCAGCTGCGCGAACCGCGCGACAACCCAGCCCGCGGCAACCCCGCGCGGAACAGCGCGCGCAGCGAGGTGCGTTGCGGGATCGCGGGCGCTCCAACTCCAACCGCTCGACGGTCGCGGGCTCGATGCCGCGCGCTTACTTCTACCAGCCGAAGTCGCGTCCGCCGGCGTGTCTGGAACTAAACGCGGGGAGTCGCGGGTTTGGTGCTTTGAGGCCTTGGCGAATCGACTGGTCATGCGACGAGGCCCGGAGCCGCCAGACTGGCCCATCAGCCGACTTCCGGCGAGTCGGTGAGGTCAGCTATTTGTGCAATTATTCCCGCAATTTAAGAGACAGCAACCGCCGCCACGCGGATTCAATTCGAATGAAACTCACGCTGGCACGCGCAAGCCCTCGGGATTAGGTTCCCTGGGCTTTCGTGGGCCACCCCCCCTGCCCTCGAAACGATTCGGTTTTTTGCGGGGCGAGAGAGGTCGCTCGGACCTGGGCTCGCCCCCTCGCGAGTGGACAAAAGAAACAATGCTCACCTGGGTAGCGAAGAAGCTCTTTGGCACGTCGAACGAACGCGCTGTCAAACGATTGCAGCCGTTGGTCGTACAGATCGCCGGGCGCGAAGAGGCACTCAAGAAGCTCAGCGACGCTGAGCTTCAGGCGAAAACAGCGGAGTTCAAGACGAAGCTCGATAACGGCGCGACGCTGGACGACATTTTGGTCGACGCCTTCGCTGTCTGCCGCGAAGCCAGCTCGCGCGTGCTCAAGATGCGCCACTACGACGTGCAGATGCTGGGCGGCATGGTCCTGCACAACGGCTCGATCGCCGAGATGCGCACCGGCGAAGGCAAGACGCTCGTCGCCACCTTGCCCGTGTACTTGAACGCGCTCGAAGGCAAGGGCGTGCATCTGATCACGGTCAACGACTACCTGGCCACGCGCGACGCGGAGTGGATGGGCCGCTTGTACAGATGGCTCGGGCTGAGCATCGGCACCATCGTCAACCAGCAGCAGGATGCCGACAAGCGTCGCGCGTACCAGTCGGACATTTGCTACGGCCAGAACAACGAATTTGGCTTCGATTACCTGCGCGACAACATGAAGTTCTCGGCCCTGGAGTACATGCAGCGCCCGCTGAACTTCGCGATCGTCGACGAGGTCGACTCGATTCTGATCGACGAAGCGCGTACTCCGCTGATCATCAGCGGCGCGGCCGACGCCGCCAGCGGGAAATACCGCTCGCTGAACGAGATCGTGCTCAAGCTCGTCAAAGACGAGCACTACAACGTGGACGAGAAAGGCTTCAGCGCCACCCTCACGGATGAGGGCGTGGAGACCGTGCAGCGCTTGGTCGACATCGGCAACTTGTACGATCCAATCAACGTGCAGACGCTGCACATCTTGAATCAGCTGCTGCGCGCGCACGCTCTTTACAAGCGCGACCAGCACTACATGGTTTCACAAGACGGCAAGGTGCTGATCATCGACGAGTTTACGGGCCGCGTGCTCGCAGGTCGTCGTTGGAGCGACGGCTTGCACCAAGCGGTGGAGGCCAAGGAGAACGTGCGCATCCAAGAGGAGAGCCGCACGATGGCCACGATCACCTTCCAGAACCTGTTCCGCTTGTACAAAAAGCTCGCGGGTATGACCGGTACTGCGGAGACGGAAGCGCACGAGTTCAGCGAGACGTACAAGCTCTTGGTCACTGCGATTCCGACCAACAAGCCCAACATCCGCACGGACGACCACGACGTGGTTTACAAGACCGAGCGAGAGAAGTTCAATGCGCTGACCCGCGACATCCTCACGCACCACGAAGAGGGCCGCCCAGTGCTGGTCGGCACGACGAGCGTCGAGAAGAGCTCGGCCATCGCCCGGATTTTGGCGAAGAAGAAAATCCCGCACAATGTGCTGAACGCCAAGCACCACGAGAACGAAGCCTTCGTCGTCGCGCAAGCTGGCAAGAAGAACGCGATCACCGTATCCACCAATATGGCAGGCCGCGGTACGGACATCATGCTCGGCGGTAACCCCGAGATGATCGCCGGCGTTGAGCTCAAGAAGCAGAGCAAGACACCCGAAACACACCCGGAAGACTTCGCCGCGCTCGTCACCGAGCTGCAAGCCAGCTGCAAGGTCGAGCACGACGAGGTCGTCGCCCTCGGCGGTCTGTACATCATCGGCACCGAGCGCCACGAGTCGCGCCGCATCGACAACCAGCTGCGCGGGCGCGCAGGTCGTCAGGGCGACCCCGGTTACAGCAAGTTCTATCTGTCTCTGGAAGATGACTTGATGCGGATCTTCGCGGGCGACCGCGTCAAGAACCTGATGGATCGCATGGGCATGCCCGATGACGAGCCGATCGAGCATCCGCTCGTATCGCGCAGCATCGAGAATGCGCAGCGCAAGGTGGAAGAGCGCAACTTCGACATCCGGAAGAATTTGCTCGAGTACGACGATGTGATGAACGCGCAAAGGAAGACCGTGTACACGCTGCGCCAGCAGCTGTTACTCGGCCGTTACGCGCCGGAGGAGCACGACGAGAACGGCAAATCCACCGGTGTGGTTCGGCAGATCCCGCTGGACGACAAGGTCGCCGAGCGCACGAAGCCTTTGCTCGCGCAACTGGTCGGCTTCTTCTGCGAGCCGCAGCTGAGCGTCGCAGGTGTTGACGGCAGGACGCGCCCGCCAACCATCGAAGAGCTGGAGAAGGCGCGAAAGCTGGTCGAACCCGGCGCGCTACAGCACGAAGTTTATCAAATGTGGGGCGTGAAGCTGGACCTCGAGGAGCGCCGTGAGCGTACACCGCTCAGCGTGTATAACGAGCTCTGTGCGCTGGTGCCTCAGGGCTTGTCCGAGCAACGCGAGCGCGTTTTGGACCTGCTCGACCGCGT
>DATCFJ010000065.1:0-9702 GCA_036509605.1 Polyangiaceae bacterium
GCAGACGGGGCAGCCGTCGGTGCTTCCGAACGCGGGCTGCGCGGGATTCTCCGAGCCCGGGTCTGCTTGCATCTCGTTGGCGTCGGCGCCGCGGTGGTACTGTGTGTAGTAAATCTTGCCGCGGATGGGCGTGGACGAGAAGTTGACGGTGCGCGTGATGGCCGGGCGCGGTTGCCCACCAATCAGGCGCTGTAACGTGATCGTGCCGGCCTGACCTTTCGCGGTTTGCTCGAAGAACTTCCAAACGTCGCGCGGTACAGTCGCTTGGGGCGTCGCGCTTTCCGGAACGATTTCCGACCAGGTGAAGGTAGCGGTGCCGCTCGCTGGATATTGCAGGGTGATCTTCACCGCGGTCGCCGCGGTACCGCCGTTATCCCATTGGATGAGCGGCGCGCGCAGTCCGATCGGCAGCACCGTTTGATCGTAGGGGTACAGAACCTTCGCCGGATCGGTGCCCGTGACCGCTGTTTGAAAGGCTGTGACGCTGCCCGCCGGTGCCGAGTCCGTGTTCGCAATGTTGACGACGACGTTGACCATGCCGGTGGCGCTCAACTGGCCGAGATAGGCCGTGACGTTGATCGGCCCGGCTACGGCGCTGCTCAGCTTCACCTGCCCCGTGCTGTCAATCGTGGCGAGATCCAAGCGATCCAGCGTCCATGCGGGCTGCGGCGTCCCGGGGTAACAGCCCGCCGGGTTCAGCGTGACGTTGAACTTGCCGCTCCCGGTGACCGTTAGGGTTTGCGCGCCGCTCGGGCCTTGGAAGGCGGAAGCTGGCACGACTTGGGCCGGGAGCGTGGGCGTATACCAAGCGAGTCTGGCGGCCGCGCCGCCGGCAGCTTCATAGTACTCGAATCGCAGATCGTGATTCACGCCCGCGACCAAATTGATTGGGTTGGAACAGATCTCGGCCAGGCTGTGATCGTACCAGCCATTGATCACTAGGACGTTGTCGAGCCAAACCCGCTCGCCGTCGTCGGTTGACGCGCAGAGCGTGTACGAGTCCGTCGCCGGCGCGCTAATCTTGCCCGTCCAACGGACGGAGAAATTGTCGCTTCCAACGGTTCCGACGCCGGGTGTGCCGATGTCCCAGTCGAAGTCAATGTTTGGATCGACGCGAGTGCCGTTCGGCACCCACGCAGCTGGGATCTGCGAGGCGGCGCGATCGATCTGGTTGAAGTATTCGCCGAGCAGGCCGGTGCCGGCGAAGCCAGTGACGGTCAGCGCTTGAGGGGTGGGCGCGACTGTCATCGAGGTACACAGCCCGCCTCCGCCCGTGTCTTCGTGCGGCAGGACTTGCAGCCCGCCGTCGTTGATCAACGCGCCGCCGTCGGGTAACGGCAAACCATTGGGATCGTCGACGACGACACGGCAATACGGATCGCACGGGTTGTCCATGCACGTCATGCCCGTGCCCAGGGCCTGAGTGCGCTGCAGACCGGTCGCGAGGTTGAGCGTCGCGACGCGGTCGCCGATACAAGCTCCCCACTTGCCGTCGGTACAAGTGCGCTGGCCCATCGAACACGAGACGTAGCTCCCGGAGGTCCGTTCGACTCGGCCGCAGTCAACTTGTTCGCCTGGCATGGCGCAGGCGCAGCCCTCGTTCGGCGTGTCGCAAGCATTGCCGGTGGGAATTGGTTTGACGGTGCCCGCGTCGCCCGGGTCAATGCCCGCAGCGTGATCGGGGGAATTCCCACAGCCGATCAGACTCGCGCACAGAACCGCAGCTACCCAGAGCAGTGTTAGTTTCGACAAGAGTGGGCGCTTCGCTGACTTCAGCGCACACGTCAACCTCGGCATGGCCGCGCTCCTGCGTTTTCCATGCCGCGCCTCCTTATAGGAGCGACGCTGCGTTTGGGACGCGAATTCGGCTGATTGGCCGAGTCTAGGCGACTGTAACTACTGGAAACTACAGTGCTAACGATCGAGCCCCGGACTCAGGCCATGTCTCGCTTTGAGGCTGCACGGGTGCCTACTGGGCCTGAACCTCGACGCAACGTTTGCGGCGGTTCGCACTGTTTGCGCAGTCGTGGACGATACGCAGGACGGCCGTTCTCTCCTAACCTTTAGCGTTTGGTTTTGCGTAAATCCCGGTGCACGACGGGAGCTTGGCTCGCGACCGCGAAACTGTATGCAGTAGTGGTAGAAGGGCTTCGGGTTTTCGCTGCTTTGCCGAGGAGTGAGTGGATGGCGCTGCGTCTTCATTGGTCTTTTGGGTTCCGCGCTGCTCGAGTCGTACTGGGAGTCGCTGCGTTGAGCGCGCCTGCCCTCGCTCAAACGCCTGTGCCAGCTCCGCCCTCCGCGGTGCCGCCTGCGCCTGTGGCTGCTCCCCCTGCTCCGGCGCCGGCGCCGGTGGCTCCCGCGCCTGCGCCGGTGGCTCCCGCGCCGGCGCCAAGTGTCGCTCCGGCTCCGGTTGTTCCCGAAGAGCCGCTTCCCGTGGGGGTGGGCTCGCTGCCTGAGCTTCCGCCGCCGACTTCAGCGGATGCCTCCGCCGCTGCGACCGGTGACGTCGCGCCCGCTGCCGATGACGATTGGTACGACTCATTCGACGTTCACCTATTTGCCGACGCGTACTTCAATTGGAACTACAACTCGCCGAAGCCGCAATCCGTCGTCAATGACGTGACTCGCGCTTTCGATTCCGGCAATGGCTTTTCGCTGGCCTGGGCCGGGCTCGACGTCTCGCATGCCGCGGATCCTATCGGTGGAGCCCTGTCACTTCGCTTCGGCCCCGCCGCGCGTCGCTACAACGCGAGCTGTCCGGGGGGTAGCGCGAAGTGCGACGCGGCCTACGGGCTCGAGAACGTGAAGCAAGCTTTTGCCTCCTGGCGCCCTGCTGGCGAGGGCAGCAAAGTGACGTTGGATTTCGGCAAATTCGATACTATCTACGGGGCCGAGGTCGCCGAGAGCCAGGGCAACATCAACTACACGCGCGGCGTGCTGTACTGGCTCGGGCAACCCGCGTTTCATACGGGCCTGCGCTTCAATGCGGAGCTCTCGCCGAACGTGATCGTGCGCGCTTTGGCGGTCAATGGTTGGAACAACACCATCGACAACAACACGGGCAAGACCTTTGGCTTGCAAGTGACCGGGCACGCCGCGCGTAACGATTCCCGCGACTGGCTAGCGGCTTCGCTCGGCTACCTCGGTGGTCCGGAGCAAGATGACACCTTGCCAGTCGTGTGCGCGGCAGGTAGCGCGTTCGACGCCTCGAGCCCGAGTGGCTGCACGGTTGGCGGAACGGGTAAGAGCACTGGTGCCCTCGATCGCCCGACCAACAATACGAAGGGTTGGCGTCACTTCGTCGACCTGGTCGTCACGTCCGATCCGAGTGACGAGCTGCACTTGGTGCTGAACGCCGATTTGGGCGTGGAGGGTCAGCGTGTCGCCAAAGACGCGACCCAATTCGCGTCGCATTCTTGGTTGGGCGGCATGATCGGCGCGCGCTACTTAGTCGCGCCGAGCTTCGCCGTCGCGGGTCGCGGCGAGCTCTACAAGGACAAGGACGGCGTCACCACGGGCAGCGAGGCCGACGGCACGCCCATTACGGGGGCCACGATCGCAACCGGCACCCTCACGCTCGATTATCTGCCCGGTAAGAACCTGATGCTGCGTCTCGATAACCGCGTGGATCGTTCGACCAAAGAGATATTCCCCAAAGGCCTTCGAGATCGCGTTGGGACTTTGTTCACGACTACGCTTGGTGTTGTGGTTTCGACGAACTGACGGCTTCTCGAGGTCGCCAAATCCGCCTCTTCTCAACCGCGATTTTGGCGCTAGGCTCAACGTATGTCGTCCCCGCTCCGCATCCGTGACCTGGAGGACGTCATCGACGCCGTCGTAGAGAGCTACGACGGTCCGGAGGAAATCAACAACCTGGAGAGCGCGGCGCTGCCGAACAAGCGCGCCGTGGTCCAGGCTTACAATCACCTGAAGCCCGTCATCTACATGGGCTTTTATAGCCAGCGCTCGCTGACGCGCAGTAACCTCCGCTACGCGCTGAGCGAGCACCTGTATCCGGCTTGCGAGATCTTGGTCGATCAGATTGGCCGCGCGCTCGCCTACGAAGAACGAAGCGGCCACGTGAAGTCGGCCTGGCCCCCTGGGTGGAGCGAAGAGGTGGTGCTGCGGCTCTTGCGTCGTATTCCGGAGCTGCGGCGGACCTTGAACGCGGACATCACTGCGGCCTTCGAGGGTGACCCCGCCGCGAAGAGCGTGGAAGAGATCGTGTTCAGCTATCCGGTGGTGGAAGCCATTACCGCGCACCGCATCGCACACGTGCTGTATCTGGAGCGCGTACCGATCGTGCCGCGCATCATCGCCGAGTACGCGCACGGTCTGACCGGCGTCGACATTCACCCCGGCGCCAAGATCGGCGAGGGTTTCTTCCTGGATCACGGCACCGGAGTGGTAATCGGAGAGACTTCGGTGATCGGCCGCGCGGTGAAAATGTATCAGGGGGTTACCCTTGGCGCGCTCAGTACTCGCCGCTCGGAGTGCGAGTCCGATCCATCACGCCAAAAGCGCCATCCCACCATCGAGGACAACGTGACGATCTATGCCGGTGCGACGATCCTTGGCGGCGACACGGTGATCGGCGAGGGGTCGGTGATCGGTGGCAATGTCTGGCTGGTCCGCTCGACTCCGCCTCACTCCAAGATTTTCGGCAAGGCCAAGGAGTAGTGACGGTGTGCTGTGGGGTTCTGTGGGTTGGCGGGCTCGCGCTGCTTGTCTCGTGCAAGGGCAAGCCCGCAGAACCGTTGCGCGTCGCTGCAGCGGCAGATCTCGCACACGCCTTTACCGAGATCACGCCTGCCTTCACTGCGCAGACCCCAAGTGATCTCAAGCTGACCATCGGCGCGACGGGGCTATTGGCCAGGCAGATCATGCAGGGCGCGCCGTTCGACCTATTTTTAGCCGCCAACACTGCGTACGTCGAGCAAGTGGTTAAGGCCGGAGCTTGTGACGGCGCGACTCAATTCAAGTATGCCCGCGGCAAGATCGTGCTCTGGGTCAAGGGCAGCGACGGCGCGCGGCTAAGCCTCCCCGCGCTGAATGACGTTCGCTTCAAACACATCGCTATCGCAAACCCGGAGCACGCGCCGTACGGCATCGCCGCGCGCGAAGCCCTGACCCGCGCCGGCGTTTGGAGTCAAGTTTCGGAGCGCATGGTCTACGGAGAAAATGTGCAACAGACGCTGCAGCTTGCCCAAAGTGGCAACGCGGACGTCGCGATCGTCGGCCTGTCCTTAGCGCTCGGCGCCTCCGGCGGTTCGTGGTCGCTAGTTGACGAGGCGTCGTACACGCCGTTCGACCAATCGCTCGTGATCTGCAAGCACGGCACGAACGCGGTTGCCGCCCAGAAACTGGCTGATTTTCTGAAGGCGCCCACGGGTCGGGCGATCCTGCACAAATACGGCTTCACGTTGCCTGGCGAGGCAGCGCCGAAGGCGCCTTGATCGATCTCGAGCCGCTGGTCTTGTCGTTCGAGGTGGCGACGCTCGCCACGTGCTTGGCGACCGTGTTGGGCGTCGCCGTCGCCGGAGCCCTTGCGGAGCCGCGTGTTCGGGGCCGCGAGCTGATTGACGCGGCGATCACCGCACCCATGGTGCTCCCGCCAACCGTGCTCGGTTACTACTTGCTCGTGCTGCTGGGGCGCGAGAGCGCGCTCGGACATGCCTTCGAAGCGCTTTTTGGGTCGCCAATTGTCTTCACACGCGGTGGTGCGGTTCTCGCCGCGGCGCTCGGTGCGTTCCCTCTGATAGCCAAAGCGGCGCGCGCCGCGCTGGAGGCCGTGGACATGCGCCTGGTGGGTGCGGCGCGAACGCTCGGTGCCGGCCGCTTGCGGGCCTTTTTCAGCGTCAGCCTGCCCCTGGCGCGGCGTGGGATCCTCGCCGGAATTATGCTTGGGTTTGCGCGGGCTTTGGGTGATTTTGGGGTTACACTGATGGTTGCGGGTAACATCCCAGGTCAGACGCGGACCGCCTCGCTTGCGATCTTCGACGCGGTGTTGTCGGGTCGCGACGCTGACGCCACGCGCTTGTCGTTGATCATGACGGCGCTCGCGATGCTCGTGCTGATCGGCGCGAGCTATCTAACTCGGCAACGGCGTGATGGCTTCTGAAGTGCGCCTGACGGCTAAGCTCGTACTCGAGCGTGCGACGTCACAGCCGAGCTTTTCGCTCGATGTCACGCTGGATTTCGGCCCTGGGCTGAGTGTGCTGTTCGGCCCTTCCGGTTCTGGCAAGACCACGATTTTGTCGGCCTTGGCTGGACTCTTGCGACCGGATGCGGGGCGAGTGACGCTGGGCGGAAAGGTGCTGTTCGACGCGCGCGCGCGGATTGATCTGCCTCCCAACGAGCGGCGCGTGGCGCTCGTTTTTCAGTCGCTGGCGCTATTTCCGCAGCTTGACGCGCTGGGCAACGTTGCGTACGGCGTGCCGCGCGGGTTGCCGAAGGCCCAACGTTTGGCGCGTGCCAGCTCCTGGCTGGCTCGCATGCGAGTCGAGCACCTGGCGTGGCGCTACCCAAACAGCTTTTCTGGAGGCGAAGCCCAGCGTGTCGCGTTGGCTCGAGCGCTAGCCAGTGAACCGCGTGCGCTGCTATTGGATGAGCCCTTTTCATCGCTCGATCAAGCCCTGGCGCGTGAGCTGAGCGTGGAGATTGCCGAGTACGTGAGCAGTGCTTCACTACCGGTCGTGCTCGTCACGCACGACCGCGCCGTGGCGTGCGGACTTGGACGCGAGCTGACCTTGCTGCGCGCCGGACGCGTCGAGAGAGTGGGCCCTGCGCGCGAGCTGCTGAGCGACCCCCAATGACCTTGAGGCATGCGATTGCTGCTTGGCTCGGTGGCCTCTCGGCTCTGTCGTGCAGCGCTCCGCCGCGCTTGGATGCCGTGGTCGGCAAGCCCGTGCAGCCGAACTCAGAGGACGATCCGGGGCACCCAGCGCTGCACCGCCTGAACCGGGCGGAGTACGACAATAGTGTGCACGAGCTGCTCGGCACTGAGCTGCGGCCGGCCGAGGGCTGCCCGAGCGACGATCACGGCTTCGGCTTCGACAACAATTCGGGTGTGCTCAGTATCTCTCCGGTCCAACTCCAGCTCTACGAGCAGGCCGCTCAGCTGTTGGCCGCCGAAGCACTGGCTCCGCTGCCGCCCGCCCCGACCACTCAGGTGGTCGAAGGCGAGACGCTGCACAGTAACTTCGGCGGACAACGGGCTACTGCCTTCAAGTTTTCCAATAATGGCAGCGTCGTGGCTAACTTCAACTTGCCTGCGCCCGGCGGATACCGCGTGATAATTCGTGCATGGGGGGAGCAAGCAGGGAGCGCGGTCGTGCGGATGCGGGTCAGCGTCGCAGGTCATGATCGAAGACGGCGACACCCACTCCCACTACAGTGCCGGTCTTGGTCGGCGGCGGGCTCGGCGGCGCAATCCCGACCGGGACGCATCTGCGCGCACCGTACAATGCGCCGCTGGGCAGCCTGTTCCTGACGTTGCTTGCTGGCTTGGGCGTGCCCGCGGCGCGCTTCGGTGACGACGGCAGCGCGCCCCTCGCCCTTGCAGCGACCATCCACAAACCGTATTGGGCCGTCCAATGCAGATCCTGCTGGCGATTTTGAGGCCTCGCGGGACAGTGTGTTGTTCGCTGTCGGCGGATCGCGCTAAGCAAGCTTCGTGGCAAACGCAGAGTACGATGCTTGGTTGGTCGACCTCGACGGCACGCTGTACACGCAGCGTTGGGTTCGCCTGGCGATGGCCGCAGAGCTTGCGCTGTTTGGTTGGTCGGCACTGCCGATCCTCAAGCGATTTCGGCGGGAGCAAGAAGCACTGCGGGAACAGGTGCTCGCGGGCGAGATGGTGGCCATCACCCACGCGAGCCCGTTCCACGCTCAGTTGGGCCGCACCGCGGAGGCGCTGGGCATGGCGCTCGAGCGGGTCGAAGGCGTGGTTCAGGATTGGATGTTTCAAAGGCCCAGCAAGTGGATCCGGCTCTTCCCGCGCACGGGAGTGATCGCCGAAGTTCGCGCCTTCAAAGCCAAGGGTGGGCGCACCGCATTGGTCAGCGACTACCCCGCGGAACGAAAGATCGACGCACTGGGCCTGCGCGAGCTGTTCGACGTGATCGTCGCCAGTGGCGAGGTCCATGGGCCGCAACGTCTCAAGCCGGACCCTGAAGGTTTCCTAAATGCGGCCGCGCTGCTCAACGTTGCGCCCGACCGTTGCCTAGTCGTGGGTGACCGCGACGACGCTGACGGCGCCGCTGCGCGCGCTGCCAAGATGGCGTTTCGCTTGGTCTGAGTCAGCGCTCAGGCGGCGCAGCCCTGCAGCTTCTGTGACCACAAGGTCGAGCGGTTTCTCCCGCCACGCTTGGACGCATACAGCGCCTCGTCCGTGGACTTGAACAAGGCTTCCCAAGTTTGCCCTGCGACCGGGAACAACGAGGCTCCGACCGAGCAGGTGACCTTGAGCGGTCCGAGCTCGGTGTGAAACTGAGTGGCTTCGAGCTCGCTGCGGATGCGCTCGGCGAGCAACATCGCGCCGCGCTCGTCGGTTTCTTCGCACACGATCACGAACTCTTCACCGCCGAAGCGACCGACGGCGTCCGTGTCGCGCTTCACGCGCTTGAGTACGTCCGCGAAGCCCTTGATCACGATGTCGCCCATGTCGTGACCGTAGGTGTCGTTCACTTTCTTGAAGTGGTCGATGTCGCAAATCAACAGGGACAGCGGCTTCTTGAAGCGTTGCGCGCTCTTGATCTTTTGTGTCGCGACCTCTTGCAGGGCTCGCTTGTTGAATAGGCCGGTGAGGCCGTCCATCGTGGCCAGCTCCTCGAGCCGCTTGAGCATGCGTGCATTGGCGAGCGACACTGCCACGTGGCTGGCGAGCACTTCGAGCGTGGGCCGCACCGAGTCGCCGAACGCTCCCCGGCGATTCGAACCGAGCACCAGCGTGCCGAGCGCCCGCTCATGCACGAGCAGCGGCAGCACTAAGAGGGACGGCATCGCCGGCGGATTCAGGCGCCGCGTGAACACGGTCTGTCGAGAAGGATCGTAGTCACCGCGGTACGGTAGGGCGTGTCGATTCGCGACGACCATCGATACCAAGCCCGAATTGTGCTTGAAGCGCTGCCCCACCAGCGCTTCGGCGCCCTCGCCGCTCACCGCGCAGATCTCGTGCTCGCTTGAGTTTTTGTCGAACAGCGTTACGACCGCAAAATCGAAAGCTGCGAACTCGCGCGCTCCGCCGACGCAGGCCTCGATGACCTGAGCCTCCGTGGTGGCCGCAGAGAGGGCATTCGCGGCGCGATACAACTTGCCTTGCTCGACCTTCGCTCGGTCGAGCTGCACGAACACTCGCTCATTCTCGATCGCGCGGAGTACGAAGTGCGCGGCAGAACGGAGCGTTTCTTCCTCTTCCGCGGAGAACGGCTCGCGCGATTCGCGATCGACGACGAGCAGGCCACGGGCATTGCCGTGATCGAGTAGCGGCGTCGCGCAGACCGCGCCGATCGCGGGCTTGCGCGTGTAATATGGTACGTGCGCGCCCGCTTTCGGGCCGGCGATGGCGAGCAGCGAGCCCTTGGCCAAGCTCGCGCCGAAGATTCCGTCGCGCGCGCTGAACGGCCCGCTGGCGATCGCATCTTCGGTGCTCGACAGCTCTTGGATGTGTAGCTGGCTGCCGCTGGCGTCGAGCCCGAGCAG
>DATCFJ010000066.1:0-3324 GCA_036509605.1 Polyangiaceae bacterium
TGCCACTCTGCGCAGGATACCTGCCACTCTGCGGCAGATTGCAGTCGCGACACGCCGCAATGCGATTACAAGCCGGAGCTAGGATATTGGGCCTGCTCCGCAACTACAGTGTGCAATGGATGAGTATCGTTGGCGACATACGCTCGGTTCGTGCCGCCTTCGCGCTCGCCGCGGCGCTCGCGCTCGGCTGCACCGCGCAGGCGGCAACGCCCAGCGAATCCGAGCAGTTCCTGAGTGACCGCGCGTACCGACGACGTGAGCTCGAGCTGTCGCTCGTCAACGCCGACGACGCCTACGCGCAAGTGCGGCTCGCGCACTATGCGACCGGCGCAGCCTCGGACTGGGACAACCTGCCCGAGTGGAACCCGGAGACGGCATTGGTTGCCATGGAGTTCCCCGAGTCTGGAAGCGCGACGTCGAACGAGGCGTCAGTCGCGCTCGCGTTGCCCGATCCGAATGACCGTGAAGCCCTGCTGGCGCTCGGCAAACTGGCGTTCTCCCGTTTCCCCACGCAGCTTGCGCCGTATCTCAGCGTCGCGCTCAGCTCGCCCGCCGCCGCCGCTCAGTACGGCCTCTGGCTTGACGAGACACGAGGCGTTGGCGGCGTCGTGCGAGCGCGTATGGCGGACGGCAGCACGGCTCTCGCGCTCACCTGCTCTTCCTGTCACGCCGCGCCGATGACGAACGGCGTGCAGGATGGCTCAGCCAACTCCGCGCTGGATCTAGGCGCGGCCATCATCGCCGCGCCAGGCAGCGCGCTTGATCCGGAAACCGCCGCGCACTTCGCCGCTTGGGGCTCAGGCCGGGTCGACGTCACGACTCGTACCGGGCTCGAGCCGGCGCGCATCGCGGAGCTGCGAGCCGAGCGCTTTCAAACCAACTTGCAGCAAGACGCGACACTGTCGATGCGCGGCGAAACGACGCTGGCCATCCGCATTGAAACGCTGGTCATCACGGCGAGCGGACAAGTGCTGCGGCCGCCGCGCGTGGTCGCGCTCGCACTCGCGACATACATCGAGTCATTCGCCGACACTCTCCCTTCCGCCGCAGCAGCGGACAGCGCAGCGCCGGTTGGAGCGCGCGTCTTCCAAGCCACGTGCGCGTCCTGTCATGTGCCGCCCGCCTTGTCCGGCCCAGCCGTACCGCTCGCTGTCATTGGTACCGATCAAACGCTTGGTCTCTCGAGTGACCGAGGCACCGGGATGTACCGCGTGCCGTCGTTACACGGCGTCGGCACGCGCGGGCCCTTGCTGCACGATGCCAGCTTGCCGTCGCTCACGGCGATGTTCGACCCTGCTCGCGAAACGAGCGCTTTTACGCAGCGGCTGCATGGCACTGGCGCAGTGACGGGACACCGCTTCGGCCTCGATTTGCCCGAAGCCGATCGCCGTGCGTTGCTCGCCTACTTGAGTCTGCTGTAAAGCGCGCGGAACTGGGACGCGCTGCGAGGTGCGACGCTGGCTTGCGAGCGCCCCAGAAGGCTGAGGGTTAGTACAGAACCGTCTGCCCCATCGGCGTGAAGGTGTGGCTCGAGCTGCCGTTCCACCACAGCAGTTGGTCGTCGGCGTCGGCCACGAAGTTGTCCGCCCACAGCTCGCTACCGGGGTTGGCGACGACGGCATTGGCGGAGGCCACGCGGGTGTTGTCGGTCGGTGCGGTGGCGACCACGGGTTTGAAGAAGTCGAAGCCGGAGACGAATGTGGCGTTGTTCGTGCTGCCGAGCGCGATGCCGACGGCTGAGGCGTTAGCGCTTTGACCAGCGCGGTAAGCGTACGGCGCCCCTAGGTAAACCGTGCTCTGCAGCGGCGACCGCGCGGGCGCCGGCGCGAAGCTCCAGCTCTGATCGACGGGCGATGAAACGAGCGTGCCGCGCTCGTCTTTGCCTAGTGCCTGGATGCGACCGTGATAGCTCGTGAACGTGATCAGGCCGTGAGACACGGCGGGCGGGATGGGCGCGTTGAACGCCCGAAAGCCTTGTTTCCACGTGTAACGGTTGAAAGCTTGGCTGACGCCGTTGTGCACCGCGGAGAGCAGCGCGCGCCGGTCCGAGTACCAGCTGACCAGGGTGGACTCCGCGAACACTTGGCTGCCGTCCGCGCCTTTGGCGGGTTGCGTGTGCCAAACGGTGCCGTACGCGGTGAGCGTGAACAGCTGGTTCGAGGGATTGCGGACCGCGATCGAAACGCGCGACTGCGTACCCATGTCAGCGATCACCGGGTTGCAGTTGTTCGCCAGATCACCGAAATGCGTGTACTTCGATAAATCCAGCTCGTACGCCGAAAGGCCGCCGTTGTACGCCAGCTCAATCAAGTGATTGTCGGTGGAGCGGTACACGACCTCCACCGAGTCGTGCGGGGATTCCGACCAGGCACTGGCCGACGGCGGCCCGGCACACGCCGCGCCAGCTTCGATCGTCCACGCGCCCCAGGGGGCTCGCGCATCCGGCCGCACGCTGCGCACGAGCTGATGATCGCTGTTGCAGGCGAACAGCCACAATTGGCGCGTCGCGCGCAGCTCATGATCTGCCACTGCGGTAGGCACCGAATCCACGAGCACGCCGACCGCGGCTGCCGCAGGGCGATCGGAGCGCTGATCCAACGCCTGACCGGTCTGGCTCGGGTGCTCACCCCTGCCCGCGACGGCCGGCTCTGTCTCCGGCGCGCTGCACGCCGCCAGCCCCAGCAACCCCAACCCCAAACCCAACGCGATAGCTGTGCAGAATTCACGCGTCATTGGCTAAGGTTCGACGATCTGGCGCCACACGTCAATGCCGAGCGTTGGTCTGGAATTCTGTACACAGGACGCGCTTGTGCGGCATCTAGGATGCCCGCGAGAACCTCGATCTACGTCGGTCTTCCGGTCTTCCGACGTAGATCGGCTCCCACGCGACGGCACGAGACCGTCCCCAGCGCTCTACGCCGCCCAAAGGTGCTGCGCGGCGTACGCACGCCAGGGTCGCCAGCGTTCGGCGCGCGCCAGAACTTCGTCTGCCTTCGGGCGATGTCCGTGCGCGTCGGCCAACGCGCGCATCACGCCGAGGTCGGAAGCGGGGAATGCGTCGGGCTCGCGCAACTGGCGCAGGGCGATGTACTGCGCGGTCCATTCGCCCACGCCGCGGATCGCGCGCAGGCGCTGCACGGCCTCTTCAAGGCCGCAATTTGTTCCGAAAACCTCCGGATCGGCGACGACGGCGGCGGCCACCGCGGACAAAGTGGCCGCGCGGCTCTTAGGCAGACCGAGCGCCCTGAGGTCCGCGTTGGCCAGAACCCGAGGGCGCGGAAAGAAATGAGTCAAAGCAGAGACGGGCGCCTTCATCGGCTCGCC
>DATCFJ010000067.1:0-4700 GCA_036509605.1 Polyangiaceae bacterium
CAATCGTGCAAAAAGTCGATGGTGACGCAGTTGCGGCCTTGATCGACGGCGTCGCGCCGGTGGCGTCTCACATCGAGGACGACGTCGGTCTGTATTGGCTGAAGAGCGCGGCAACGGCTCCGGCCGCCGCAAGCGTGTTGCTCAGCCCGCCGGCAGGTGGCGTTAACCCCTTCGCGGGCATCGTGATGACGACGTCGACGGAGAGCAGCTTCTTCACGATGTTCGGCGACCCCACCACGGACCCCCACGCGCCCGACGTCGTCGTGCAACCGAAGCACGGCGTGATCTACTCGCTGAGCAAGAAGAAGATCGCCGAGCACGGCGGCTTTGCCGACGACGATTCGCACGTCGGCTTGCTCGTATCGAACCCCTCGTTCGAAGCCAGTGTGGTCACGGCTGAGGTTCGCACGAAACAGGTTGCTCCGACCGTCGTCCGCGCGCTGGGCCTCGACCCAGAGGCACTGGACGCCGTGCGCATCGAACACACGCGCGTCTTGCCAGACTTGTTTTGAAGCGCCGCGTCCGTTGTCCCGCCCTTCGAATCCAAAGGGCGGGACGGCGCTACGCTCACGTCACTTCGCGAAGTAGCGCGTCGCGCGGCGCTCGCCTTTGACCGAGAGCTTCTTCTCTCTCAGGAGCTTCTTTACCGGGAGCGCGAGATCCTTTGTTTCCAGGCCGATGCCCCGCCAATCTGCTCGATCCTTTGGCCTGGGTTCTTCGCGACGTAGCCGTGGAGTTGTCGCACGAGCGCGTTCAGCTCCTCCGGCTTGCGCTTCATTCCCTTTGGACGCCGCCTCGCGCTCGCGCCCAGGCCAGACACTTTGGAATCGCGCCGAATCAGCAGCGCGCCACCGTGGAGAAGAGCGTGGACTGATTCGAGCGTGGCCCGCTGAATCAAGACTCTGATCTGTTCGACGAATGCAGCAACGGCCTCGCGAAGCTCAGCCTCGGAACTCGACATCACGTCTTGTTAGTTCGCGCGAAGCATACGTGTCAACGACGAGCGCAATCACAACAACAATAAGCTCTCAAGAACTAAATGGGCATGGGCGTGAAGTCTTGTAGGCATCCGGAGAACCTCTGTCGTGCGTTGGAGTTTCGCCGAAATCGCGCGGCCCGACTGCTGGGCAGTGCGCTGGCTTCCTCTGGCGCTTTCGACCACGGACGACCACAACCCAGTGCACGAGCCCGGCCCAAGTCGGAGCCATCCGCGGGCACCCGAGGCATGGGGACCGAAGAAACTCGGCTTCCCCATCAATTTTCCGGCCGGCCCACCGTGCCCCGCATTCAGTTTCGACCACCTGAGTTGCGGCAACACACTATACTCTCCGCATCGCCGGAATGCTCAACGAAGCTCGACTGTCAGTGGCGCCGGCGGGCACCCGGTCCTGGAAAAAAGTCGCCGCGGCGCTGCTCAGCCTGGCGCCGCTCCCGCTGCTGCTGCTGATTGCTACGGCCCATGGGCTTCCCGCCCTGCTCAACGCGGCGGAGCTGCATTCGGACGCGGCGGTGGTTGGTCTGCAGGCGCGGCACATGCTGCACGGTGAGTGGTCATGGTTTCTGTGGGGGAGCGGCTACCAGACTGCAACGGACACGCTGACCGCCGCAGCTCTGTTCCACCTGCTCGGCGCGACACCGCTCGCGCTGATGCTGTCGGCGTTCCTCCCTCACTTGCTGCTCGTCTGCTTCGCCTTTGGCACGCTGCGCCGACACTTCGAGGCCTGGCCTACGGCGTTGCTCGTCTCGCCGTTGATCGTGACAACTGGGCCGCTCCACATCTACATGTTCAGCCCGCCGCGCCAGGCCGCGCTGACTTTGGTATTCGCGGCGATCTGGTTCTTGGATGGCGCGCCCGGCTGGCGTCACTCGGCCGCGGGGTTCGCAGCGGGCGCTTTCGTCGCTGGCCTGTCGTGTTTTGCCGATCCGTATGCGCTGCTCTTTTTGCCTGCTTTGGCGCTATTTTGCGTACTCGGGGCGGCCGCCGAGCCCGCGCCCGCTCGCCTGCAGAGCCTCGCCGCGGGGGCCGCCGGAGCAGTTGCCGGGCTGATCCCCGTCTGGCTACTCACTCACAGCGCGGACGCTTCACCCGGCGTCTTTCACTTGCGCACCGACGTAATCACTCACAATCTGAAGCTGCTCAGGGAAGCGTGCCTTCCCTATTTGCTCGGCACCACCGCCTACTATTCGCCGCACGCGGGCTTGGTTCAACCCTGGCCTGCGCCGGCTTGGTTTCGCGCCGTCCAGCTAGCAGGAGCGACCCTGCTGCTGCTCGGGATGGCGTTTGGAGGAGTTGCCGTCGCCCTCCGCTCGCTGCCATTTGCTGTGCGCCGTTTGGCTGCCCTCGGCGCGATCATGCTGCCGGCCACGTTGGCAGCCTTCGCGGTCTCTGTAATGGTGATGGACCGCCTGTCGGCGCGCTATCTCGTAGCCATCATCTTGATGGCGCCGTTCGCGCTGGCGCCGGCGCTGTTCCTGATGGGCTCACGTCGGTTCGCGCTGCTGATGGCGCCGTTTCTGGCCTCGGCGGCGGTCGCCGGCTGGCTGAACCACGGCACCGACATTGCTGGGGTTCATATCGTTCGCCACAGCACGCGCGAAAGCGACGAAGCGCGGCTGAGCAACGAGCTGCGCGAACGCGGTATTCAATGCGGGATCGCGGACTACTGGGTCGCGTATCGCCTTACCTTCCTGTTCCAGGAACGAGTCATCATCATTCCGTGGCACGAGAAGCTGGACCGCTACGCGCCGTATCGGAAGGCGGTCGCGGCAGAACCACGCATTGCCTACATCTTCGATCCCTGGCGTTCGTACGAAGACCTTCGCTCCCGCGAGGCCGACATCGCAGCCGGCAAGACGGCCTTCGCTCGCGAGTTCGAGGCGTTTCAGGCGGGTCGCTACACGGTGCTTCTGCTGCAGCGCGCGGCCGCGGGTGACCCGCGCCTCGGCGCGCGCGATTCCGGCTGAGCGACTCGCCATCGAGCGAGCCCACGCACGGCTTGCGTACGCGCGCAAAGCTTGCAGCAAGCGCGAGACAGATTCAGCGCCTTTCGGTGCAAAACCGCCTCTGCCTGTGGGCACGAGAAGTGCTTTAGAAACCGATCAAATGACCGACGCCATCGAGACCGCAAAGCTCAAGCTCGTGACTGTCATCGCCTCATTCGAGCTCGGCAACCGCGTCGCGAGCGAGCTTCGAGAGCTCGGCGTGAGCGGCTACACCAAAGCCAAGGCGGACGGCTGGGGCGTTCATGGCGCGCGCCAATGGGGGTTCGTCGACGGCGCGAACGTTCGGGTGGACACCCTCGTGAGTGCCGAGCTAGCACACAAGATTCTCCAAACTGTCGCCAAGAGCTTTGCCGGCCAGGCGGTCGTGGCCTTTTCCTGCGACGCGGAGGCGGTTCCTGGTCAGCACTTCGCGTGACAAAGTGTGGCGTTCATGCACACGCCAACTCGGTTTCGAGCCCGGACCAAAACGGAGTAGACATTTGTTCTGTCTCGTTCGCGATTGCGAGCGGCCTGAATGAACCCGCGCTACAGAACGGCAACACATCGCAACTCCAGACGTACCACCTCGGACTTCGCTCCCCCCGCCTGATCCCAGCCCGCCACAGCAATCGTGGAAGAGCTGGATCTTGCCGGCGGCGTTCATTGCGTTCCTGGGATATTCGCAATTCGCGGCTAGCCGAGCCCACGCAGAGCCGGGCATCGGCTACTCCGATCTATTCCAGTTGGTAGAGCAGGGTCACGTCGCTAGCGCGACCATCAAAGGCCAGCTGGTGACTGGAAAGCTGAAGGGCTCTCAGAAGGTCGACGGCAAATCGATCAGCAGTTACTCGTCTCGGCTTCCAGCTCAGGAAGACCGAGACTTCATGCCGCTGCTCCGGAAGAACGACGTCAAGATCCAGGTGGAGAGTGAGGAGCAGCCGTTCCTCCTGCAAATCCTGCTTTCGGTCGCCCCCTTCATCTTGATCCTGGTGGCGTTGGGTTGGCTATCGCGACGCGCTCAAGGAATGATGAGCAAGAATCCGCTAACGTCGATGATGCGCGGACGCACACGACGCTACGAAAAGGAAGCTCAGGTCGCGGTCAAGTTCGACGACGTTGCTGGCTTGCAGGCTGCAAAGCGAGACCTGAGTGAAGTAGCCGAGTTTCTGAAGGAACCGGAGCGCTTTCGGCGGCTCGGCGGCAAGGTCCCCCGCGGCATCCTGCTGGTCGGTCCCCCCGGCACCGGTAAGACGCTGTTGGCGCGCGCGGTGGCCGGCGAGGCCGGTGTGCCGTTCTTCTCCATCAGCGCATCCGAGTTCATCGAGATGTTCGTGGGCGTCGGCGCCTCGCGAGTACGAACGCTCTTCGAAGACGCGAAAAAGCTCGCCCCGTCGATCGTGTTCATCGACGAGATAGACGCCGTCGGGCGCTCGCGAGGCACGGGCATGGGTGGCGGGAACGACGAGCGCGAACAAACGCTCAACCAACTGCTATCGGAGATGGACGGCTTCACGCGTAACGATCTAACGATTGTCATTGCCGCCACCAATCGCCCCGACGTGCTCGACCCGGCGCTGCTCCGTCCTGGGCGCTTCGACCGACGCGTGCTGGTCGATCGACCGGAGCGAGCCGCCCGGCGAGCCATCCTCGCCGTGCATACCCGCGACAAGCCGCTTGGCGCCGACGCCAACTTGGATTCGATTGCCGACAATACTCCG
>DATCFJ010000068.1:0-5529 GCA_036509605.1 Polyangiaceae bacterium
GAGATGCACACTTCGTCGTGCGGGCTCAACGTCGTCGTTTCGAACAACGCAGCGGTCGTGACGAGCTTGAAGACACTAGCGGCCGGCACACGCGCTGTAGTCAGCGTTTGATGATGATGTCCGTCGCGCGCCGTCTCCGCCCAGACCAGCACCTGGCCGGAGTGCGCGTCGAGCACGATCATCCCGCCGCGCACGGGATTCGCGCTCGCCAGGATCTTCACTGCTGCTTGTTGAAGCTCGGGGTCGAGCGTCAGCTGCGCATCGCCGCCGGTGGCGAGCGGAGCTACCCAGTGGTCCCCGTGCGTGACCATGTGATCGAGGTCGATCGCGGGGCGAGGTTCGGCGGCGCGCGCGCTCGTTGCCGGAATCGCTGCAAGCGACGCGGCCACGGCGAGCGCAGGCACGGAGCCAAGCCTGCGGAATCGAGCCCAGATCATGGTCTTCGACCTAACCGGCTTGGCCGATTCGGCCAAAGTTTCTGCAAAATCCGAACGATTCCGACACTCAATCAGCGTTTATATAAGTCGAAAATGTAAGATAGTTGCGCACTTAAAACTACATTAGCGTACAATCTGTGCGAGCCGGAGGATTACCCCAATGGATCGACGAGTTGGTCTCAGAGCCAGAACAGACTTTCGAGTTATCGCGCTACGCGGGCCGCTTCGGTCGCAATACCGCGGCATCGAAGTCTCGCCGGCGGGCATCGTGCTCGATCGCGGGCGACCGATCGGCGATCTGGATTCGCCGCTACTCATGCGTCTCGAGCTGCAGCTTCCCGAGTACCTGAAACCGGTGCGCGCCTTGGCTCGCCCGATCTGGTCGTTCGGCACGCAGCAAGCATTCAAGTTCGTGCGCATCGCCGATGTCGATCGCCTGATTTTGGCCGAGCACCTCGACTTCATGAGCGTGCGCGGTGTGGTTTTGAATTGAGGATCTGTGCCTATGTTCCTGTCTCGCCGAATCAAGAAACTCTGGGCAAAGCTAGCCGAGCCGGGCGCGCTGCGCGTGCTGTATCACGGGCTGGCGCTCGCTCCGCGTTTGATTGTGCATGTCGCATCGATCGCGGCGTTGGCTGGGCTGGCCTCTGCGTGCGTCCCTGCAACGCGCTACGAGGAAGCCAAGTCTGCCGGTGAGGTCGAGCTCGCCGGGCGGCAACACGCCGAGGCTGAGCTGCGCGCGATGCACGCAAAGGTCGACGCGCTGACTGCGGAGCTCGACCAACGCCAGCAAAAGCTAGACGAGACCGAGCAATCGGTATCCGAGACCAAGCTCGAGAACAGCGTCGCCGTGAAAGAGCGCGACGAAGCGACTGGGCTCGTCGATCAGCTGCGCGGCGAGCTAGCCCGGGTCGGCGACGATTTGCGGACGTTCGCCAAGCAAAAGGCGGATTTGGAGAAGTCGCTCGACGCCGCGCAGGCTCGCAAGGCCGAGCTCGAAAAGAGCGACGCGCGCACAGTGGCGATTGCGCGTTTGACCCGTGATTTGACGTCCGCACTCGGCGATCGCGTGACCAGCGGGGACGTTTCGGTCGATCTGCAGAATGGCCGCGTCGTGGTCAGCGCGCCGACCGAGCTGTGGTTCGACGAGGGCGCCGCGCTCCGCACCGGCAGTGACGGAATGCTCGCCGCAGTCAGCCGAGTCCTGACGCTGCACCCCGACAGCGCGCTCGAGATGAGCGTGCCTGGGCCGGATGCGGACAAGCGCAGCACGGCGTTCATGACGGCTTTGGGCTCGCGTGGCGTCAGTGCCTCGCGGATCAAGCTCGCCTCTGTACCCGCAGCACCGGCGTCGCCCGTGGCCGTGGAAGCGACGGTCGCCGCAAAGCCGGTCCAGCTGGCGAAGCCCGCTGTGGTCGAGCTTTCGTTCAGCGTCGGCTGAACGAGGCGCTCAGGGGCTCCGCGGCTCGAAGCTGACGTCGAGGTCGAGCGCGGACTCTGGATCGCGTCCGCGCGGCGCGGACACCGCGCGAAAGCGAGGCGCGGCGCGTAGCGCCTCATGCACGGCGGCGATCAACGCGGGGCGCACAGTATTTTGAAAGCGCTCGTGCCAGACGAAGCCGTCTTCGTCGCCCGTGTAGTCGTCGGCGAAGTCGGCCGATAAATGCAGGGTGATTGAGAACGCCTTCTCTTCCCGGTGAGTCACAGTGAAAATGTCACTTTGGCGGGCCAGCTGCCGGGCGAGGGCAGGGAAGCGCCCTTTAGTGTGCTGACCAAGCAATCCACATCGGACTCTCCGGCTTCATCGGGCGGGGTGACGCCGGCGGCGAGCACCGAGCCGTCAGTGGCGACGTAGACCGTGGCCTCGAATGAGCCGTGGTCTCCATGCTTACAAGCCGACACCTTGTGAGCCAGCTTGCTCACGGCCTCCGACACGCGCTCGCCGTCCCAGCTCGTCGGTGCGCGCACGTCGTTCGGCGGATCGAAGTCGAAAGACTTGCGCGCCAAGCCATGCACGCCGCCGACCGGCTTCGGCCAGTGCTTGTGGCGTAGGCTGTCGAGTAAGCATTTCTCGGTGTCGCGATCGCCGATCGTCGACTTCTCGAGGTGAGCGTGGTCGACCTTGCCGTGCTCGTCGATCTTGATGAAAAAACTGACTGAACCGCCCAGGAATTCGACGCGCTTGGCGCCGTCGTCTAGACAACGCTGAAAGTCGGACAGCGCGCTCTGAAAGATCTTGTCCACCTTTTCTTCGCTGAGGCCGCCGATCTCCGCGGACATCGACACGCCGGTTGGCGCGTCACTGCTTGGTTCGGTGGTCGGCTCCGGCGGCTTCGGTGCGGGCTCGCTGCCCCCGCAGGCTTGGCAAGCCGCAATCATCAACATGCTGCAAGCGACGTGAGCGAGCCACGGGTGGCTGAACGGTTTGAACATTGGCCGCGTACCAGTAGCGCGAAGCACGTTTCAGAACAACGGCCGCGCGCGGCGGGGACTCTAGCACTTTAGTCAGCTTGAAAAGTTCGCGCGTCGAGCAAGAGCGCGCCCGGAACTTCACCCAAACGGGTTTCAAGAGCGGGCTTGGGGCGGACCGCGACGCCGAGCTCGGCCTCTCGCAACATTTCGAGATCGAACACGTTGTCGCCGAAGCTAGCGATCCAGCGCGAATCCCCCATGAGCGCGCGGCCAGCGCTACACTTGGTAGCCGCATAGGGCACCGCGCCGTCCATCTGCGCACAGATTACGCCCTCGGTGACCAGCGGGGTACTCGCCGCGATATCCCGTGCGGCGAAGCCCCACACGCTCGCTGCGAGCTCCACCGTGGCGCGCGGCGACGCCGAGATCACCACGGTGCGCACCCCCTGGCCGCGCGCAAAATCCAAGATCGGCCGCAGCTCCTCGTGTAGGCGTTGCGTGTGATGCGCTGCGCGCAGCGCTTCTGCAACGAGGTCCCGCATTTCGCTCAAGCTGTGCCCGGCGTAGCACCAGGTCATCAGCTCGCACATGTCGCGCTCGGGATAGCGACCGGCCAGGTATGCTTCGAACAGGTGTTTGGCGGTGGCGTTGACGTCGGGGAAGGCTTCGAAGCCCCGCGTCTCGGCTTGCCGTTCCAGCTCCGCGCGGGCGGCTTCGCGCAGGCGACCGTGCGCGACGGCAAAACGGAAGACGTCGTCACCCACGTCTCCGGACCACAAGGTGCCGTCTGCGTCGAACGCGAGCGCGCAGGGCGGGCCTGCTTGAAAGTGCCTGGTCAGATCGGCAATCAGCTGCGCCGCAGTGACGAGTCGGGTCGTCACGCGCTCTCCCCGGCGCGCTCGCGTGCGAGCCAGCCCTTCCACCATGCTTCGGCCATGGCTAGGTCCTGACCGGTGTCGATCTCCATGTAGCCGCCAGCGGTGTTCTCGCGCCGCATCGATGCGCCCGCTTCCAACATTTCTTGGAGCAGGTCCAGCAGGTAGGCTTTTTGGAAGGTGCGCCCTTCGCGGAACACCCCGCCGCCGTAGCTCTGCCGTGCACGGTCGAAGGCGTCGCTGAACACGCGCGCGCCATCTGCGCTGAGCTTCATTACGCCGATGAACTCGCCATCGGCGGACTCGCTTTCGATGCTTCTGCTGAGCTCGATGACCTGCGAGCCATTGGCGCGCAGCTTCTCCGCATCTGTTTCCGGGTGCTGGGTGCGTCCGATGTAGCGGCGTCGCCAGGCCGTGTCACAACCGAGCGCGATATCCGCCGGCGAGGCGACCAGCTTTTGCACGATTTCCCCGTCGTACACGATGTCCGCGTAGGTCGAGACGAAGCCTGTGCCGAAGTGCTCGCGCGCGCACAAGAGCGACAGCAAGATGTTGTTGTTGGCCCAGTCCGCGTTCCGCACGAAGGTAAATTCGGGATAGCGGGCGCGCACCACGTCTTCGGCGTAGCCGCACACGAAGACGACGTCTTTGCGCGTGAAGCCGGCGCTCCGCAGGGCTTCGAGGATCCAGTCGAGCATGGGGCGACCCATGACCTCGACCAAGGTCTTCGGGATGAGGTCTGTGTTGTGGCCCAGGCGGCTGCCACGACCCGCGCCGATTACGATTGCTCGCACGGCGCGGAGTGTAACTGGTCCGTCCCGGGCTGTCCGCGCTCAAACGCGACGGGAGCCCGGAGCTACGGCTCATTCCTCGCGCAACTTAGCGAGCACGTTCAGATCTTCGAGCGTCGAGACATCCCCTTTGGTCTCGCGGCCGGCGGCAATGTCCTTGAGCAAGCGCCGCATGATCTTACCGCTGCGCGTCTTGGGCAGGCTTTCTGCAAAGCGAACCGAATCCGGGCGCGCGAATTTGCCGATCTCGTTGCCCACGTGCTCGGCGAGCGCCTTCTTCATCTCTGGAGTGGCGGCGTAGTTCGGTTTCAGCGTGACGAACACGACCAGGGCTTGGCCCTTCAAGTCATCTGGGCGGCCCACGGCTGCTGCCTCGGCCACGGCTGGGTGCGCCACGAGCGCGCTTTCGATCTCGGCCGTGCCGATGCGGTGACCGGAGACGTTGAGCACGTCGTCGATGCGGCCGACCACGTGGAAGTAGCCGTCCTTGTCTTCACGCGCGCCGTCACCGGTGAAATACACGCCCGGGATTTCCGACCAGTAGGCTTGCTTGAACCGCTCGTCGTCGCCGTAGATGGTGCGCAGCATGCTCGGCCACGGTTGCTTGAGCACCAGCAAGCCGCCTTCACCTATCGGCACTTTCTGTCCGTCTTGCGTGACGACTTCCGGCGCGACGCCGAAGAAAGGCAAGCCAGTGGCGCCGGGCTTCGTGAAATGCGCGCCGGGCAAAGTGGTCAGCATGATCGCGCCGGTTTCAGTCTGCCACCAGGTGTCGACGATGGGGCAACGGTTTTTGCCCACGTGCTCGCGGTACCACATCCACGCTTCGGGATTGATCGGCTCCCCGACGCTGCCCAAAAGGCGTAAACTCGACAGATCCGACTGCGCGGGCCAGTCATTGCCCTGGCGAATGAAGGCGCGAATAGCGGTGGGCGCGGTGTACAGCACTGTGACCTTGTGCTTCTCGATGATCTGCCAGAAGCGGCCCCAATCGGGTTGATTGGGCGCGCCCTC
>DATCFJ010000069.1:0-4134 GCA_036509605.1 Polyangiaceae bacterium
CGGCACGCATGGCGGGATCGCTCTGTGCGCTGTCGTCCAGCAGCACGGACACGACGTCGCGCTGGACCATCTCGTCTAGAACCGCGCGCGTGTCCGGTCGCACTAAGAGCAGCCCGCGCAAGCTAGCGCGCAAATCGCCGCATAGGACCAGCCCGGCGCGGTCGGCGCTCATTTGCATCAGCCGATGAGCGGCCAGCAGATTCTCGTTGACGTGCGAGAGCGCGCTCGGCGGCGCGAGGCTCGGGGCTAGCCGCTTGCCGCGCTTCTCGCGTTCGAAACGCACCAACGCTTCGAGGCCACGGCGGAGCGCAGGCTCCGGGACGCGCTCCAGGAATTTGGTCATGGACGGACCGAGCGGCATGCCCTGCAGCAGCGGCAATACTCCCAGAATCAGCTCCACGCCGCCTTTGGTGTGCGCGAAGGCGCCCGCCCAAACTTCGTTCGACGTCAGGCGCGCTTGGCCGAGCTTGAGGTGCAGCGCCTCGGCGCCGATCGCGAAAAACAGCTCGGCTTCGCTCATCCGAAACGGCGACGCTGCGTCCAGGTGATCCTTACCGAGCAGGATGTACGGCGCCTTTGCTTCGTAACCGCGCAGCCCGATGGATTTCTTGCCGCGCGAGACGTAGGCGTGGAGGGCCGGCAGTGAGAAGGCGAGGCGAGCGGCGTCGAGCGCGCGCCGCGCCTCGGGGTGTTCGCGCGTGTCGAGTGCCTCGCAGTAGTCACTGAGCGCGCCGTGGTCCGGCTCGGGGCTGTGCGCGATCAGCTTTTGTACGCCGGCCACGAGCGAACCTTGGCCGCGCGCGAGCGGATGGCTGAGCGCGCCAGGGATGAGCTCGCTGGGCAACGCGTTCGAGACGCCCGCGATCTCGACCGGCGCGGCCTCGAGCCCGTGCTCGGCCAAGACTTCGCGAAGCGCGCGGTCTCGCGGGTCGCTTACTGCCGCGCGCGCCAAGCGTTGCTCGACCGCAAAACGCACCAGCCCGAGCTCGTCCCGAGCGACTGCGTCGTCCGCGCTGGGGGCGCTTTGAATACGGCGCTGTACGGCGAGCGCGAACGGCTCTTGTCGCGCAAGGAGCAACCCGCGCACCAGGGCTGTGCCGGCTTGCTCCGAGAATTTCCAGCTTGCCCACAGCTCCGCCAGCAGGGCGGGCGTGAGCCGACCTTCGCTCAGCGCGCGCACGAGCTCTGCGGGGTCAATCACAGCGGCGCCCTGTGCGTCGTCCGCAAGCGCCAAGAGACGCGCAAAACGCGCGCGCTGGCTGCCCTGAAGGATTGCGGCTTGCAGCAACGAGAGGCTGCGTGCGGTCTCTTCTTTGGCGTGCTTCACGTGTTCGCGAGTGAGCCACAAGCGGCGGGCTGCTTCGAGCAGCCGCGCTTTGCCGGGGCCGAGCGCGATTAGCTCGAAGGCGTCGCGCGCGGCCTGCGCGTCGCTGCGCCGACTCAAGAACAGGCCCGCGCCGGACAGCTCGGTCTGCTCGCCTTGCGCGCGTAGGCGAAGCGAGTCGGCGTGGAGCGGCGTGTACGTCACGTCCCCGACTTGCGACCAGGCGACGAAGGCCGCGCGCCGATCGCTCACGAACAGATACGGATGAGCTTGCGTCTGCCCCACGATCTGCGATTCGAGCGTCAGCGAGTCCGCGGCGCGCAACCAGCACACGACTACTTCTGAGTCCGCGAGCTCGCGGGCGAGCCAAGCCTTGCCGAGCTCGTCCG
This sequence comes from Polyangiaceae bacterium, assembly GCA_036509605.1. Classification (GTDB taxonomy): domain Bacteria; phylum Myxococcota_A; class Polyangia; order Polyangiales; family Polyangiaceae; genus PMG-095. Next base: position 1,714 of record DATCFJ010000069.1, read on the forward strand.
GCTCATGAACCAGCCGCGACGCTTTGGTCCCGGGGGCACGTCGGCTCGGGGCCGACGCGAGGCGCCCGAGGGCGAGCAGCCGCTCGACCGCGTGCCTGCGGCCTGCGGGGACGAGCAACGCCTCCTGTCCGAACTGTAGCCGGTCGCGAATTCGCCCGGCGACCAAGCGTACGTCACTGCGGGTCAACAGATCGATCTGGACGCCGTGGAAGCGATCGCGCGCGGCCACCAGCCACAGCCCGGTCGAGGTCAAGAGCAGCGTGGCCTGCGAGCGCGAGCCGTCCGCGATTGCGATTCCAGAGCCCAGCCGCACGCGACCCAAGACCTTGCCTAGGCTGCGTTCCTCCGCAAATTCCAGCACGCTATCGCTCACTATCCCATGCTACACCTCCCAGCCTAGCCATGGCGTCAAGTCACACCACTTCCTCCGAGCTTCGATCGTCGTTCCTGAATTTCTTTGGCAAGAACGGCCATGAGATCTGCCAGAGCGGTCCGGTCGTCCTGTCCAACGATCCAACGCTCATGTTTGCCAACGCCGGCATGGTGCAGTTCAAGGACGTGTTCACCGGTCGGGAGAAGCGCGGTTACAAACGCGCAACCAGCAGTCAGAAGTGCATCCGCATCAGCGGCAAGCACAACGACCTCGAAGCCGTGGGGCCCTCGCCGCGCCACCACACGTTTTTCGAGATGCTCGGCAATTTCAGCTTTGGGGACTACTTCAAGGAAGAAGCCATCGTCTTCGCGTGGGACTTTCTGACCAAAGAGCTAGAGCTCCCGACCGAGCGCATGATCTTCAGCTACTTCAAGGGTGAAAACGGCGTTCCTGAGGACACGTTCGCGCGCGACCTGTGGCTCAAGCTGACCGGCTTCGGTCCGGAGCGTGTGCGCGGTTTGGGCGCCAGCGACAACTTTTGGTCGATGGGCGAGACCGGCCCGTGCGGCCCGTCGAGCGAGATCTTTTTTTGCAACGGTCCCGACGTCGATCCCGCCAAGTTCGGCGAAGAGCAGACCGTCGAGGGCTTCGGCTGGATGGAGATCTGGAATCTGGTCTTCATGCAGTTCGAGCGCAGCCTGGTGGGCGGCGAGTACAAGCTGGACCCGCTGCCGGCGCCCAGCATCGACACGGGTGCGGGTCTGGAGCGCCTGGCCTGCGTTACTCAGGGCAAAACCAACAACTACGACACGGATCTGCTGCGGCTCTTGATCGACCGTGCCAGTGAGCTTTCAGGCAAGCGCTACGGCGGCACGATCAGCAACGACGACACGTCGATGCGCGTGATCGCCGACCACGCGCGAACCACGGCCTTCATGATCGCCGAAGGGGTCATGCCGGATCGCAGCGGGAAGGAATACGTCCTTCGGCGCGTGATGCGCCGCGCAATCCGTCACGGTCACCGCCTCGGCATCGAGAAGCCGTTCTTGCACGAGGTCGCCATGCGCGTGGTCGACGCCATGGGTGACCAATACCCGGAGCTGCGCGAGCGGCGCGATCACATTGCTTCTGTCGCCGAGGGTGAGGAAGTGCGCTTCCGGCAGACCATCGAGCGCGGGCTGTCGCTGCTCGAGGAGCGCTTCGAGATCATGGCCGGCGAGCACAAGACAACGCTGGCCGGCGCGGACGCATTCAAGCTGTACGACACGTACGGCTTCCCGCTCGACTTGACCAACGTCATCTGTAGCGAGCGCGGTTTCGAGGTCGACGAGGCAGGCTACAAGCTTGCGCTCGAGGAAGCGCGCGAACGTTCCGAGTTCAAGTCCCAGGATCACGCCGTGGAGGGCATTTACCGCGAGGCCTTGGCGACCGTCCCAGGCGGCTCGGTGCGTTTCACCGGCTACGAGAAGGACCGCGATCAGGGCACGCTGCTCGCAATCGTGAAAGACGGCGCGCTCGTCAAAGAAGCCGGCGCGGGCGACCTGGTCGAGCTGATCAGCGATCAGACGCCGTTTTACGGCGAATCCGGCGGTCAGGTCGGTGACCATGGGCTGATTCAAACCAGCACCGCCAAGGTCATCATCGAAGACAGCCACAAGCCCCTCACCGGGCTCGTCGCGCACCGCGGCCACGTCGAATCCGGCACGCTCCGCGTTGGCGAAAAGCTCGAGCTGTGCGTGGACAGCGCACGCCGCGACCGCACGCGCCGCAATCACTCCGCGACGCATCTTCTGCATTGGGCATTGCGCACGGTGCTCGGCTCGCATGCGCAGCAGAAGGGCTCGCTGGTTGGGCCGGAGCGGCTGCGCTTCGACTTCACCAGCCCCCGCGCCCTGACTCCCGAAGAAATTTCGAAGGTGGAGGATCTAGTGAACCAGCGCACGCTGGCCAATCATACCGTGCGCACCGAAGTCCTGAATATGGACGAAGCGCGCTCGCGTGGCGCGATGATGATCTTCGAAGAAAAGTACGGAGACGTCGTGCGCATG
>DATCFJ010000070.1:0-5560 GCA_036509605.1 Polyangiaceae bacterium
GTACGCTTCATCGAGTACATGGATGTCGGGCTAACCAATGGTTGGCGCATGGATCAAGTCGTGAGTGGCAAGGACATCGTCGCCGCGATCGACGCAGAATTGCCGCTCGAGCCCGCCGCGCCGCACTACCCGGGTGAGGTCGCCAAGCGCTACCGTTACCGCGACGGCGGCGGGGAAATCGGCGTGATCACCAGCGTGACTCAGCCTTTCTGCGGAACTTGCGCGCGGCTGCGCTTGAGCGCAGATGGCCAGATTTTTGGGTGTTTATTCGCCCGCGTCGGGACGGATTTGCGAGCGCTGCTCCGTTCGTCAAAGAGCGAGGACGACAGCGAGCTGACGACCACCGTGCAGCGCTTTTGGCAAGCGCGCGGCGATCGGTATTCGGAGCTCCGCTCAGTGGGTACCAAGAGCTTGCCGCGACTCGAAATGTCGTACCTGGGCGGCTAGTGTCGTGTCCCATAAGTTGCAATCGCCCAGTTCTGACCCGCCTCTGATTCCTCACGCCGCTCCGCGGGGGCCGTGTCGTGTCCCAAAAGTCGCACCACGATTGCATCGTGACTCTTGGGACACGACACTATAGCGATGTGGCGTTCGCTTTGGATTTTGTTGGGCGCGCTAGCGACGACCCAAGCTCGCCCAGCCGACCGCTACGTCCCGCTAGACGTTCCGGATTTTTCGCCCTCGCTCGTCTATCTGCCGGAAGGTGACGCCAAGGCGCCCGTGCTCGTCGTAACGCACGGCGCCGGTGGCACCGCGGAGGGCCATTGCGACCTGTGGTCGCGCATCACCAAACACAGAGCAGTGCTGCTCTGCGTACGCGGCCGCGCGCGCGGACCGAACCCCGACGACGGCGAGTACTACCCCGATCACCTCACGCTTGAGCGCGAGACGTTCGCGGCGCTCTCCGCTCTGCACGCGCGTTTTCCGGGTCGGCTCGCCAAAGGCCCGGCGTTTTACGCTGGTTTCTCGCAAGGCGCGACCATGGGCGCGCTGATGCTCGTGGAGCACGCCAGCGAAGTGTCGCGCTTGGTGTTGGTCGAGGGCGGCTTCGCGGATTGGAGCATCGCGCGTGCACGCGCGTTCCGCGAGCACGGCGGTCAGCGCGTGCTGTTCGTATGCGGCCGCAAAGAATGCGCCGAGCCCGCGCGCAACTCGGCCCATTGGTTCAAGCTCGCCGGCGTCGACGCCGCAGTCGAATACGTTGCGGGCGCGGGCCACGTTCACGACGGACGCGTCGAAGCGCGGATCGTGGAGCGCTTGCCGTGGTTCGTTGCCGGCGACGCGCGTTGGACTAGCGAATGACACCCAACGCGGGCCGGCCACGTTCGGGACATACTCGCGCGTGGGCGCGCTTCGTTGAGCACGCTGCTGGGGCAAGCGTTAATCCCCATGCTCAGGGGTGGTGCGCTTGGAGTCGATAGCCCTTGCGCGCGCAAAACAGTGGGGAGCCCCCAGCAATTTGGGTCTGAAGACAGGCCAATTGTGGCGGTAATTCAGCTGTGCACGGCCCGCTGATTGGTGGGGAGTCCCCACTATTTTCGCTGCGGGAAGGTCACGCGATTGGCGCTATCGAAGCTACGGTCACCGGGCAGTACTGTAAAGCGAGCCTCTCAAGCGGCGAGATGTGACCAATCCTGAGTCAATTCGAACTTGGATTTGTCTCTGGGATGACCGTATCGCGCCGGTGTCCTTGCGGGCAAGGCCCGCCGACGCGACGATTACCGGCGGGCTCCGCTTGTGCAACGAAGCGCGACGCCGAAGGCTGCGCCGCTAAGTTGCGTGGCGCGTGACCATCAACACTCTCAGCTCACTGGCGCGAATAGACCCAAACAACGGGCACACCGTCGAAGGTCCCGACGTCCGCGGGAGCGTCGTGTCCGTAGTCGACCCAGGTTTCGTATTCGACGCGATGCATGTGCGGCTCGTGGTGGTAGAGCGCCAGATTCGAGCCGGCGATGTTGAGCGTCCCGCGTAAATCATCGCGAATTCGGCCGTCCAGGCGTAGCATCTCCCAGCTTTGTAGAGCCGTATCGTGCACATAGACGCTTGCGTGAGGTGGCGCGTGCTCGTTGATGAAGCCTTGCTCCGCGCCCGTGGTGTAGCCCCAAAACGTGCGGTTCAGACCGAGGCTCGCGCCGCCCGGTGCGCCGCCCACGAGCGGCGCGTAAAAGCTCAAGCCCCACGGCTCGGAGTGGAGGGTCATGCACAGCGGGCCAATCAGCACGGCTGACGCCAGGGCCGGCGGCGCGAACATGGCCCAGCGCTTGTGGGGCGTGAGCTCAGCGATGCGCTCGGCAACGAACGCAAAGCCCTGGCCCGCGAACAGGCACAAGAACGGATAGGCCGTCATCCAGTGCTTGGTGCCGCCGAAGATGGGCGTCGCGTCCGACCACCAGGGCGCGTAACACATCAGCAAGCACAACAGCCAAAGCAGCGGTGCGGACGAGCGCGCGCGTTGCCGAGCGCCCGCGCTCACGACGAGCCCAATTCCAAACAATAGGAGCGTGATCGCGGGCACGGTCGCGAGCGTCATGACCCAGGCGTACAGCCGCGGCATGGGCGGTTTCCAGTACGTTTGGCCTAGAAACTCCATGTTGTAGTACTCGTGACCGGTGTGGAACGCGACGTACTCGCGCAGGCGTTGCACGGTGTCGTGCCAGATCCAGGGCCAGCCCGCGTAGAACACCAAGGGCGAGATCACGGCCATCGCCAGGAGCGCATTCGGGAATGCCCAGCGCTTTGCGAGTAGCTCGCGGACGGCGTGCGCGCCGCGCGTGAGGACGAAGTGAGCCACGAACGCGCCCGGCAGGAGCCAAGAGTTGTGCTTGGTGTCGAGCAGCAGGCCGTACAACACGCCTGTCGTCAGCGCCCAGCCGATGCCGCCGTCCAGCGAGCGCGCGAACGCATACGTGGTGACGAGCAGCATCGCCGTCACCGGCATGTCGAAGCAGGCCAGGTGCGAGTGGTAGAATACGCGCGGCATTAGCGCGAGCGCGAGCGCAGAGACCACTCCGGCGAGCCGCCCCGTTTCACGAGCGCTCCAGACGTACGTCACGGCGACAGCCAGCGAGCTCATCACCATGCCCGGGAAGCGAAAACTGGTGCCTTGCTCTCGAAACAGCTGAAAACCCGACCAGAGGTAGCGGTGCGAGAAGGCGAACAGCGACTTCATCAGCGCTGGGTGCTCGTGATTCGCGCTCCAGTAACGGTCGACCACGCCGGGCTGCAGCGCGCGCCAAAACTGAGTGTGCAGTAGCTCGAACCAGGCTTCGTAGCTGCGCGCCGCCTGAAAGTAGAAGCCCTCATCGCGCGCGTAGCCCAGGTCTTTGACGGTCGCGAGGAGCAGCGCGAGGTACGACAGAAACAACCCGGCCGCGAGCAAGAAGTCGAAGCGGCCCCGCTTACGGGCGCTGCTGCCCTTCATCGCGTGTCCGCGTAGAAGCAAAGTTGACGATCGCGCGGGTCGTCACTGGCGACGTCGAACTCGACGTCCGCAGTTTGGCCGGCAAAGCGCTCGGTATCGAATTCGAAGTGATGCCAGCCGCGCTCGTCGTGATGCTCGTAGCTGCCAATTTGTTGCCCTGCGACGTGCACCGTAATGGTCGTTGGCTCGTGGGCGCCGTCGCGAAAAAGGAAGTACGAAAGGCCGGCGTAACCGTAGATCTTACGACCCATGGGCACGTTGCTGAAGCGGAGGCGCACGCTTTCTAGGCCGCGCGGCTCGGCCCACAGGCAACGCCGCGGTCGGTACTCCTGGTCGTCCAAGATCGTGGCACCGACGAAGAATTCTTCCCCGCCGCACAAGTACCGTTCGCGCGGAAACGCCAAGTGCCCGTGTAGCCCGCCCGTGCTCACCTGCGCGTGCTGCGTGTACACGCACGCTCGTTCGTTGTCTCCGGAGTCGCCTGCCGTGACCGTCAGGAACGGAGGACGCGCGTTGTCCAAGAACGAAAACAGAACTCTCTCCGGCTTCGGGTTCTCACGGACTCGCAGCCTGAAGCGACCCACGGCGCGCTCCTCGCGAACGGCCCAACCGTCGAGCTCGGCCGAGCTTTTTCCGAGCGCGTCGACTTCGATTGCGCGCGCATAGCTCGACACGTCGGCACGCGCCTCGTCAGCTACCGGCAGCAGCGCGTCGCCGAACGCGTAGCGCGCGATCGGATCGGCCCACTCGGGCGCAACCACCAGCAGATCTGCAGGTCCTTTCAGCTTGGCGACCTCGGCACGCACCGCCTGCCACTCACTGACGCGCGGAGCGCGCTCAGCGTCGACCACGAATAGGCCGAGCTCCGCGAGACCCGCGATTGGAACGAGCAACCAAAGCAAGCGTGCAAAAGGCATGTCGATGAACGCGCCGAGCCTGCCACATACCCAGAAAAAGCGGTACGCTGCAAGCGAGCCGCAAGCATGTCCCTGGTCAAAGCCTACTTCCGCGAAGCCGCCCAGATTTTGGAGCAGATAGACGAGCACGCGGTCCTCGGCCTGCTCGCCGAGCTAGTGGCTGTTAGAGAGCGCGGCGGGCGCCTATTTTTGCTCGGCGTGGGCGGCAGCGCCGGCAACGCTTCGCACGCGGTCAACGACTTCCGCAAGATCTGCGGCATCGAAGCGTACACGCCGACGGATAACGTGTCCGAGCTCACCGCCCGCGTGAACGACGACGGCTGGGAATCGACGTTCTCCGCCTGGCTCGCCGTGAGCAAGCTGTCCGATAAAGACATGCTCCTCGTGTTCTCGGTCGGCGGCGGCAACCGCGAGCAGAACGTGAGCCCGAACCTGGTGCGCGCGCTCGAGTACGGGCAGCTCGTGGGCGCGCGCATCGGCGGGATCGTCGGTCGCGACGGCGGCTTCACGGCCACGGTCGCGCACGCCTGCGTGCTGATTCCGACCGTGAACCCCGCCGCAGTGACACCACACAGCGAAGCGTTTCAAGGCGTAATTTGGCACTTTTTGGTGTCGCACCCCGAGCTCCAGCAAAATGGCATGAAGTGGGAGAGCCAGAGCAAGTGACGCGCTGCTTGGTCGTGGGCGGCGCGGGCTTCATCGGCAGCCACTTAGTGGAGCAGCTGCTCGCGCAGCCGAGCACGAGCGTCACCGTATACGACAATCTATCGGTCGGCAAACGCGAGTTCCTGAGCGGCGCGCTCGCGCATGAGCGCGCGTGCACGCTCGTCCAAGGTGATGCGCTCGAGCTGCCCGCGCTCGAAGCTGCCATGGCTGGACACGACACCGTCTTTCACCTCGCGGCCAACCCGGAAGCCCGTTGGGGTCTCGAAAACCCGCGGCTCGACTTGGAGCAGGGCACCATCTGCACCTGGAACGTGCTGGAGGCGATGCGCCGCACCGGCGCCAAGCGGCTGATCTTCTCCTCGTCTGGCACGATGTACGGCGACACCGCCGAATCCTGCGCCGAGGGAGATCTAGGCAAATTGCCGATTTCCCTGTACGGCGCGAGCAAGTTTGCCTGCGAAGGCCTGATCAGCGCGTTCGTGGAGTGCTTCGGGCTGTCGGCGTGGATCTACCGCTTCGGCAACGTGGTCGGACCGCGCGGCACGCACGGTGC
>DATCFJ010000071.1:0-8766 GCA_036509605.1 Polyangiaceae bacterium
CTGCTCGGCTTTGGGCTCGCCGCCTGCGGCCTCGGCTCGGACGTTTCCGCGCCGAACGCCGCGTCGACCGCGCCGGTGAACAGCGGGGCCACCCTGAGCGGTGCCGGTTCGTTCGGTGTAGATCGCGACGCGGCCACCGGATCCGGGGACGATTCTGTGATCGCAGATCTCGGCGGCGATAGCGGCGACAGCAGCGAAGTTTCTGCGCGGGGTGAATCGGGGGGGATCGACAGCGGAGGCGCTTCGGGAAGCGCCGGGGGGATCGGCGGCGCCACTTCTTCCAGCCGAGGTGGCGCCGCCGGTGCTGGCGGTAGCGCGGGCAGCATAGCTGGCGGTAGCGGTACGGCCGGCGTCGGCGGCGCGCTCAATCCACCGGCCACGCTGTTCTTCAGCGAGTACGTGGAGGGCTCCTCCTCCAACAAGGCGCTCGAGATCAGCACTGCGCGGCGCTCTGTGCTCGACGGCTGCAAAGTCGGCGCCTACTTCAACGGCAAGAAAGAGGCCTCGGTGATCGCGTCGCTCAGCGGTTCACTCGAAGCCGGCCAAGTGCTCACGCTGTGCACCAGCACGTTGAAAACCCAGCTCGGCGCGGTCTGCAACCAAGTCGGCAACCTCACCTTCAACGGAAATGACGCCTTGGCGATCAGCTGTGACGGCAAGATCCTAGACGTGATCGGTCAGATCGGCGTCGACCCGGGCGTGGCTTGGGGCAAAGGAAGCATCACCACGGCCGACCACACGCTGCGGCGCAAGTGCAACATCACCGCAGGTGATCCCGATGGGTTCAAAGCGTTCGACCCGAGCGGGGAATGGCAAGCACTCCCCGCCGACACGTTTAGTGGTTTGGGTTCGCGCGGCTGCTAACCGCTTGCTAACCAGATCAGGCCACTTCGACGGCTTGAGCGGGCTCGGACGGCGCGTTCGCGTCGCGCACTTGATGCGATTGCGCGGTCGTCGACAGCGTTTCACTGCGTGCAACGGCGTTGTCGTTGACCTTCACGCTGACGATGCGGGACACGCCTGGCTCGCCCATAGTCACGCCGTACAAGACATCCACGCTTTGCATGGTCTTCTTGATGTGAGTGATCAGGATGAACTGCGAGCTGCCGGTCATCGAGCGAATGCTCTCGTTGTAACGAGCCACGTTGGCTTCGTCGAGCGGCGCGTCGACTTCGTCCAAGATGCAGAACGGCGAGGGGCGGTGCTGGAAGATGGCAAAGATCAAGGAGACGGCAGTGAGCGCTTTCTCGCCACCGCTCATCAGCTCGATGTTGCCGAGCTTCTTGCCCGGCGGCTGAGCGACGATTTCTACGCCGCTGCCCAGCAAGTCATCTGGGTTGGTGAGGAGCAGCTCGGCACGGCCACCGCGGAAATGGCGCGCGAAGGTCTTCTTGAACAAGGCGTTGACCTCGTCGAAGGTTTCCTTGAAGCGACGGCGCGATTCCTTGTTCATATGCCGAATTGCGTGGTCGAGCTCTTCGAGAGCCTTCTCGATGTCGACCTTCTGCGAGTTCAGATCGACGAAGCGGCGCTCGGCGTCGTCGTGCTCGGCCTTGGCGTCCAGGTTGACCGGGCCCATGCGATCGATCAGCTGCGCGAGCTCGTCGATGCGCCGGCGGTGCTCGGCGTCCGGCGCGACACGCGCGTGATAGTCGCCAACGACGCGCCGCAGATCCAAACCGCGGAACTTCTCGCGCACGCTAGCGAGCAAATGCTCGCGCTCGATGGCCATGCGTTGCACGGCCATCTCGTGCTTCTTGACGGCTTCGTCGACCAGCTCGAGCTCGTCCCGGAGGCCTTTGAGCTCGGCTTCCTTCGCGCCGAGCGTTTGACGGACCTGCTCGAGCTGACCGCGGGTTTCTTCGAGCTCTGCGTGGGCGACTTTGGCGCGCTCCGCGGCCGAAATGCGCGACTCGCGCGCGAGCATGATGCGCGCAGCGGTCTCGCCGTAGCCAACCGACGCTTCCATGCTCTCCTCGCGCAGCTTGAGCGCGCGAGCTTCCAGCTCGGTGAGGGTAGCCGTGATGCGTTCGCCGGCGACGCGCGCGGCTTCTGCCTGCTCGCGAACCTGAGCCAGACGCACCTTGCGTTCAGTCACGAGCGCAGCCTGCGCGCCGACTTGTTCACGCCACGAAGCCGCGGTGGCCTCCGAGCGTGCCAGCGAATGCTGCAAATGCTCGAGCTCGGCGCGAACGGTGTCGAGCTCGGTACGGGAGCCCGTCTCGGCGCCGGTTGCGGCTTCGAGCGAACGCTCGATCTCCGCGAGCTCGAGATCTAGCGAATCTTGGCGGCTCTCGGCGCGTTCGATCTCGGCGGCGGTGCGCGCGAGGTCCTTCTCTGCGGTGACGTGAGCGAGCTCGCCTTGGTGGGCCTCTTGGCGAGCGCGATCGAGCGAGGTGCTGACCTCAGCGATGCGCGCACGGAGCGCGTTATGATCGGCGCTGAGCTTCTCGTACTCCTTTTCGAGCCGCTCGACTTCGACCGTGAGCTGGCTCATCTCGCGCTTTTGGTCGAGCATGGCGGATGCCATTTCATCGCCCGTCCCGCCGCTGACGATGCCTTCTGGGTGAGCCACGGTGCCGTCGAGCGCGACCGCGATGACACCCGGATAGCGAGCAGCAACGGTGACCGCGTCGCTGGCGCTGGTCACCAGCACCGCTTCACCCACTAGAGCGCGAACCAGCGCTTCGTCTGCTTCGGCGTAGCTTAGGCCGTCCGCGAGACGACCGAGCACCTGCGTGTCGCCCTCCCAGAAGCCGCGGCCTCCGCCGGCCACGTACGGTGGTCGAGCAGCGATCACATCGGCGCGGCCGCGCTCTCCTTCACGCAGCTCGGCGAGCAAATCAACCTGCGCTGCGGCGTCAGAGACGACGATGCACGACAGCCGCGGACCGAGCAGGCCGGCCAGAGCATGGGTTAGACGCTCAGGCGCTTGGATGCGATCGGCGACCATACCGAGCACGCGCGGATCGCCCTTTTTCGAGAGCAAAGCGCGCGCGCCGCCGCCCACGCCTTCGAGCCGGCGATGCAGATCCACCAAGGCGCGCAGACGATTGCGTTTTGACCCGAGCTCGTTCTTTACGGTGTCGACACCGCGTTCGCTCTCGAGCGTGCGGCCGCGCAAGCCGGCCAGCTCCTGCTCGAGCTCTGCGCGCTCGCCCTGCGTCAAACGCTTGCCTTCGGCAAGCTGAGCCACGCTGTGCTCGAGCGCTTGCTTGCGCGCCAAGCAGTCCGACAGCTCACCGGTCAGCTTGTCGCGCTCGGCCAGCAAGCGGTCGTTGCGTACGCGGGCCTCGACCAAGCGCTGTGCGATGCCGTCCAAACGTGCTTCGGCGGCTGCAGAGCGTGCCGTGAGATCGCCTGCTTGGCGACGCAGCGCGTGCACCTCTTCGCTGGCCTGCGCTTCTTCGGCTTGTAGCCCGCTGAGCGCTTCGATTTCGCTGAGCGCGTCAGCCTCACGAGCGCGTTCGTCACCGGAGAGCTCGGCGACGCGTGTGGCGAGCGCTTCTTGCTCACCGCGCAGGCCATTGCTGCGCACTTCGTTGATCTCGAGCTCGGTTTGGACGGCGTCGAGACGCTCGGTGAGGTGCTGTAGACGGTCCCTCGAGCGCTCCAGATCAGCCAGCAGCGAGCTGACTTCGTTGTCGGCCTCGAAGGCGCTGCGCGACGTTTCGTCGGCGCGGATTTCGATCGAGAGCGCCTCTTCGCGGGCTGCGTCGAGCAATACGTCGGAATCGCGCAGCGACGAGCGCGCGGCCTGCGAACGCTCGTTTGCCACGGAAAAACCGTCGCTTTCGACGCGCTCGGTGACGATCAGCTCGAGTAAACGATGCGACGCGTCGTGCAAGACGAGGTCGTCCAGCTCCTTCCTGTACTCGATGAAACGCTCGGCCTTGGCGACCTGGCGCTTGAGCGAAGCGCGCGAGCGGTCGATCTCGGAGACGATGTCGTTGATGCGCAGTAAGTTCTGGCGCGTCAGCTCCATCTTGCGTTCGGCCTGCTTGCGGCGCTGCTTGTACTTGGTGACGCCGGCCGCTTCTTCCAAGAACATGCGTCGGTCTTCCGGACGCGCGCTGACGATCTGACCGATGCGCCCCTGCTCGACGATGGAGTAGGCCTTGGTGCCAACGCCCGTGCCCAAGAACAGCTCGGTGATGTCACGCAGACGAACCTGCGTCTTGTTCAGCAGGTACTCGCTCGTCCCGTCACGGTACAAGCGGCGGGTGACGGCGATCTCCGGGTAATCCCGGTACTCGATGGGGAGGCTTTGTGCGTACTCCGGGTTGGTGTTGTCGAAGGTGAGGGTGACCTCCGCCAAGCCATTCGGGCCGCGGGACTCGGAACCATTGAAGATCACGTCTTCCATGGCGCGGCCGCGCAGATGCTTCGCGCTCTGCTCGCCGAGAACCCAGCGAATCGCATCGACGATGTTCGACTTGCCGCAACCATTGGGCCCGACAATGCCGACCACGTCGTGGTCGAAGTGGATCACCGTGCGGTCCACGAAGGACTTGAAGCCCGTGATCTCCAACTTCTTTATGTGCATCGATAAACTTTCCCTCAGCCGATCGAGATAGGCTTTATAGCAGGCCGGACGCCCGAGAGCTTTGTTTCAACGGGGCGAGACCCGGGCGAGTGGCATGAAACGTCACGGCATGTATGGTCACAACCGTACCTGCGGATCTACGCCCCTGAACGGATGCATACAAGACCCATCTGTTCACGCCTGCTACTTTTGTCCGACTTTCGCCGCCCTCCGAAAGCGGCCCGGAGGCCGCAAGTTTCGCCTTCCGACAGCTTTCGGCCCAGATCGAGATCGGGTTGCGGGACTGGCGCAGCCGAGAAAGACTTGGAAAGTCCACTCGGTTGACATCCGGCGCCGAGAGACACATTTGGCAGCGGAAGAGGATCCGGACCGATGACTTACGAATACGTTTGCACCGAATGCGGCCACGCCTGGGAGGCTGAGCAATCAATCAGCGCCGCGCCCTTGAAGACTTGCCCGAGCTGCGGGACCGAGCACGCCAAGCGCCAGATTTCACGCGGCGCCGGCTTCATCCTCAAGGGCGGCGGTTGGTACGCCGATGGTTACGGCTCGAGCAAGGGCGGCGCTGGAGCTTCGACCAGCAGCTCCGCGGACAGCTCGTCGGCGTCATCGACCAGCGAGACCAAGACAGAGACGAAGACCGAGACAAAGAGCGAGAGCCCGAAGACCACCACTGGATCAACCTCCACCACCTGATTGGGACCAGTAGATGGATGTAAAACGCGAAGTCCTCGACCTCCGCACGCAGATCGCGAAGCTGGATGAAGAGATCGTGCAACGGCTCGATGCCCGTGCCCGAATTTCGCGTGAGATCCACAGTCGGTTGGAGACTGATCCCAGCGCGGATGTGAACGAGAAGGAGTGGCTCGATCACCTGCAGTCGCTCTCCAACGGCGAGCTGCCGGCGGAGAGCCTACGCGGGATTTTGCAGCAGATCCGGGCCTCGGCGCGCGGCATCGAGCAGCCGGCGCGCGTGGCTTATCTGGGCCCGGAGGGCTCCTTCTGCCATCACATGGCGCTCGGCTACTTTGGCGCGGGCGCAAGCTTCGTGGAGAGCGCGAGCGTCGAGGAAGTGTTGGAGGAGGTCGTGCGTGGGCGCGCCGCATATGCCGCGTTCCCGTTCGAGTCTTCGGTCGACGGCTTGGTGCAAACTTCGGTAACGGCGCTGTCGCACACCGATTTAGTGATCGTCGCTGAGCGCACCTTGTCTGCGCCGCACCAGCTGATGTCGAGCGCCAGCGCGATCACGGACATCGAGAAGGTGTACGCGACGGCCGCGACGCGTGTGAGTTGTTCGCGCTTCTTGGATAAGGAGTTGCCGCGAGCTTCGGTCATCGACGTCCGCTCCCCGGTGGTGGCCGCTGCCTTGGCCGCAGAGGAAGTGCACGCTGCGGCGCTCGTTCCAGAGCCGTCCGGGCGCGGCGCCGGCTTGTCGTTGCTGCGCGACAACGTCGGGGATTTGCCAGACGTGAAGCTCCGCTATTGCGTGGTGAGTCAGCGGCCAGCAAGCCGCTCTGGGACCGACGTGACGTGCTTGCTGTTCAGCGTCGATGACTCCGCGGGCGCCTTGTTCGACGTGCTCAAGCATTTTGCGGAACGCGGGATCAACGTCAAAAAGCTGCACTCGCGCCCCGTTCCACGCGAAACTTGGAGTTACGTATTCTACGTGGAAATCGGCGGGCACGTTACCGAACGTCAAGTCGTGACCGCGCTCGAAGCGGTCAAGCGGAGCACCAAGTACCTCAAGGTCCTTGGCTCCTTTCCGCAAGTCTCGGGCTAACCCGCGCCGAGCCGTTTCGAGCCGGCGATTGCATTGGCGATTGCGCGTCTGGAAGATTAGGCTTCGGCCGCGATGTCGGCATTGGTATCTCCGTCGATCGAGTCACTACTTCCGTACGAGGGCGGCAAGCCCGTCGAGGAGCTCGCGCGCGAGCTCGGTATTACCGACGCGATCAAGCTTGCCTCGAACGAAAACCCGCTCGGTCCGAGCCCGAAAGCGATCGCCGCTGCGCGCGCGGTGTTGAACGACGTTCATCGCTACCCCGATGCGAATGCGTTCAAGTTGCGTGAACGCATCGCGGCGGAGTACGGCGTGCCGATCGAGGACGTGATCCAGGGCAATGGTTCGAATGAGCTGCTCGACCTCGCGGTACGCACGTTCTGCACCTCCGCGCATCACATCGTGTTCGCCGAACCGGCGTTCGTGGTTTATCGGATCGCCGCGCTCGCTCACGGTGTGCCGTTTACGGCCGTTCCGGTGCGCGATTTGACGCACGACTTGGAGGCCATGGCCGCTGCCGTCACCCCGCGGACGCGCCTCATTTTCGTGGGCAATCCGAACAACCCGACCGGCACTCACGTCGGTCTCGACGCCTTGCGCCGCTTCTTCTGCAGCGTGCCGCCGGAAGTGATCGTGCTCATGGACGAGGCGTATATCGAGTACGCCACCGCTCGGGATTTCCCCGATTGTCTGAAGCTGCGCGGCGAGCGCGAGCGCCTGATCGTGTGTCGCACGTTCTCCAAAATTTACGGCCTAGCTGGCCTACGCGTTGGCTATGGAATCTCGACGCCTGAGCTGGTCGGCTACATGAACCGTGTGCGTGCGCCGTTCAACGTGGGCAACCTCGGGCAAGCAGCCGCTATCGCAGCGCTCGACGACGTAGAGCACGTGCGTACCAGCCGCGAGCTCAACGCCGGCGAGCGCGAGCGGCTAGCTGAGCGGCTGCGGGCGATGGGCCTCTCGGTCGCGCCAAGCCAGGGCAACTTCTACCTCCTGGACGTGAAAATGAACGGTCGCGCAACGTACGACGCTTTGTTGCGGAAAGGCGTAATTGTTCGGCCTTTTGGTAGCCTGCCGACGAGTATTCGCGTCACGGTCGGCAAGCCTGCCGAGAACGATCGCTTCCTCACCGCTTTGGGCGAGGTGCTTTCGTGAGCTGGCGAGGCCTGGCTCCGTGGTTGCTCGCCACGTTGCCGTTCGCGGCTCTGACAATAGCTTGCTCGAGCAACGAAGACCTCATCGTGCAAACCGGCGCCGGCAAGGAGCTGAGCGGGGTCGATATCGACAAGCAGCCGCTGGCGCTGCTTCCTGGTGGCGTAGTTGGTATCGCATCGGTGGACGCAACCAAGCTATTCGCTTCGCCATTCGGCAACCGCGTGCTCGCACTGCTGAGCCAGCATTTGCCAGTGCCGGCCTCGGCGGATTTTCAGCCGGCGCGCGATCTCGTGCATCTGTACCTCGGGCTGTACTCGATGCAGGGCGCAGATCTTTCCGGCGTAGCGCTCGGCAAGTTCAACAAGGCCAAAATCGAAGCGGCGGTGAACGGCGTCGATAAGACCCCACAGGGCGTGCCCATTGCCAAAAGACAGTACGCCGGGCGAACGTTGTACACTGCGTCTGGTGCGGGCTTCTGTTTGCTCACCGACAACACAGCGCTGTTCGGCAACGACACGGGCATTCGACGCGCTCTCGACCGCATCCGCGAGGGCCGCGTGAAGCGTCAGACGTTGCCCTGGATGGACAAGCTCTTGAACAGCGAGACCGCGCCGATCGTGGCCGGTGTGGATTTGCGCGCCCAGGCCATCCCTGAGGCCGCTAGCAACAACCTGGCGTTCCTGAGTGGGCTCGAAACCATGGCCTTCGTCGGGAACTTCGCCGACCCTGGGATCAACCTGGCCGGTACGCTCGTATACGGGGACGAAGCCGGCGCGAAGCAGGGCGCCGACAACGTGCAGTCCTTGTCTCAGAAGCTCGGCACATACGGAACGTTGCTCGCGCTGATGGGCATCCCGCAGCCCGTGCGCCAGTTGCAGGCCGAGGCCAAGGGCAAGGAAGCGGCCTTCGTGATGGGTCTCGACGCAACGGCGATCGGCACGTTGCTCGACAAGCTGCCGGACTATCTCGCGAAGCTTGCAGTAGCGGCCAACCCATGACCCCGGCCCGCCTCGTCGTTCGTCCACAAAAGAGCCCGCTGGAGGGCAGCGTGCCCGTGCCGAGCGATCGCAGCATCACGCACCGCGCGCTTATCCTCGGGGCGCTCTCCAATGGGCCATGTGAGCTCCGGGGCTTCGCATACGGCAACGACAATCTGGGCACTCTGCGCGCGCTCGGCGCACTGGGTGTGCGCTTCGAAGACGATCAGAAAGGCACGGTTCGGCTGCGCGGCGTGGGTCTAGTGGGCCTCAAAGCGCCGGAGGTCGACATCGATTGCGGGCATTCG
>DATCFJ010000072.1:0-3640 GCA_036509605.1 Polyangiaceae bacterium
CGGCAATCGTGAAACCGTGCGAATACAGCAGGTCTTTGACCTTGAGCAGCTTGTCGACGTCCCGGCGCGAGTAGATGCGCTGGCCCTTGCGCGACTTCTGCGGACGGATCGAGCGAAATTCGGTCTCCCAGTAGCGCAAGACGTGCGGTTCGACGCCGACGATCTCCGAGACTTCGCCGATGCGATAGTAGAGTTTTACTGGAAGCTCGCGATCGCTATCGGACACTGTCAAACCTTGGCGGGCTGAAGACCTTCAGCGCTAGGGGCTGCGTCGGCTACGCCGTCGTTGAGCGCTTCCTTCAAGAGCTGACTGGCCTTGAAGTTCAACACGCGACGCTCGGTAATGGTGATGGGCTCGCCGGTCTGCGGGTTACGACCTTGGCGCTGCCGTTTGTCGCGCAGGACGAAGTTCCCGAAGCCTGAGATCTTGATCTTCTCCCCGCGGCCGAGAGTCTCTTTCATCGTCTCGAAGACAAGGTCAACGAGGTCCGCGGACTCTTTCTTCGAAAACCCTCCCAAGCGGGAGTACACGGCTTGAACGATTTCAGCCTTGGTCATGGGGCGCCCTAGCAGCTGGCCTCGAGTAAGATCGTGAGGGCCAGCGTAGTTAGATACTACCGGGGGGCTTTAGGAAGTCCATACGTAAGCGTGTGGCTAAAGCTTGTGGGTTTTGGTGCGATTTAGCCGGTTAGTCGGCTGATGTGTCTCTCCCGGTCGGCTTCGCTGACGCGTCTTGCGACTATTTTGAGCGGTTGAAACAGCAGGCGGCCGGGTTCGCCGGGTCTCGTGGGCCTCGCCTCGATCGCAGATCGTGATCTTTTCTTCCAAGACTTTTCGCTCGTTTTGGCTCCGGGCAGGCTGCGCACGGCGTCGTCGGGGAGAGGCTTCGAGGACTCGCCGAGACGAGACCCGGACGGCTTCGAGGACTCGCCGAGACGAGACCCGGACGGCTTCGAGGACTCGCCGAGAGCCCGGACGGCTTCGAGGACTCGCCGAGAGCCCGGACGGCTTCGAGGACTCGCCCGAGAGGAGAGTCGGAGGGCTTCGAGGGCTTGCCGAGAGGGAGAATGGGGGTCCTCGCCGGAGAGGACGGAGCGGAACGAAAGAAGAAGAGAAGGAAGACCGGCGAGGACGAGGAAAGATCAGGCTGCCGGCGCCATGCCGGCTTCTTCGGCAGCGGAGCGAGCGCTTTCGGGGGCGACCTCTTCGAGAGCGCGACCGAAGCCAAACTGCTCTTGGATCACCAGGGCGGCCACGTAGCCGTAGCCGGACATGAACAGCGCCGCGAACGGCGTTGCGAAGTAGTGACCGGTTTGCACCGAGGCGACCACGCTGCACGCGCAGACGGCGGCGAGCGCAATCTCGATCAGCGGCAGCTTGGCGTACTGGCGGTAGCGACCGCGTTTCTCGCCGCGCTTGGGAGTCCGCACGAACTCACCGGACATCGAGCGCAGCCCGTCGAACACCGCCGAGCTGAGGTGCGGCGCGAGACCCGCGCCGAGCGCGATCAACGCGGGCAAGCGCTTCAGCGCGCCCCACGCCGAGCGCCCCTGTGCGACCTCCGCCATGGCGTAGAACGTGGCCAGCGAGCCCGTCGCCCCAATGCAGAGCGGGAGATCGATCACCAGCAGCGTGCGCACGTCACTGGCCGGCATGAATACGAGCGCCGGCAAGAGCAGCAGCGTAAGTAGGACGGTCATCGGGTAAGCGATGTGCGGCAACATGTGGAAGCAGGCTTCGATGCGCTGCGACAGTGTGAGATCCGACTTGGCAACGCGCACCAGCAGCTTGCGCGCGGTCTGCACGGTGCCCTTCGCCCAACGGTACTGCTGAGCGCGGAAAGACGACATGTCCTCCGGAAGCTCGGCCGGCGTGAGCACGTCCCCCCGATAAACGAAGCGCCAGCCCGCGAGCTGCGCGCGGTAGGACAAATCCAAATCTTCCGTGAGCGTGTCGTGCTCCCAACCGCCCGCGTCTTCGATCGCCTGGCGGCGCCACATGCCGCCGGTGCCCGAGAAGTTGAACATGTTGCCGGCGCCGAAACGGGCGCGATTTTCCACCATATGGTGGCCGTCGAGCATCAGCGCCTGGATGCTGGTAAGCAGGCTGTGATCGCGGTTCATGTGCTCCCAGCGGGTTTGCACCATGCCGATGCGCGGGTCCATGAAGTGCCCCACGATGTCGCGCAAGAAGGATGCTTGCGGCACGAAATCCGCGTCGAAGATGGCGATCAGCTCACCCGAGGCCTGCTGCAAGCCGAAGTCGAGCGCGCCGGCCTTGTAACCGTGGCGATCCGGGCGGCGCAGATACACGATGTTGATGCCACGCTCACGCATTTCCTCCACGGCAGCGCGCGCAATGCTCTCGGTCTCGTCTGTGGAGTCGTCCAGCACCTGCAGCTCCAGGCGATCCAACGGGTAGTCGAGCGCGCTTGCTGCATCGAGCAAGCGACGCACCACCGTCGCCTCGTTGTACAGCGGCAGCTGCACGGTGACCGTGGGCAGCAGCGCCTCAGGCACGGTCACCTCACGCGACGCGCGCTCGATGCGGCGCTTGTAGCGGAGGCACTGAAACACGAGCGACGCGCGGTGCGCGCCGTACGTGCAAAGGATCAGAAGAACTGAGCAGTACAGCGCGAGAAGGACGATTTGCATGCTTCGTCTTCCGCAGTACCAAACACTGAACACCTGATTGTCATTGAAATGTAATACATTGCACGATGATGTAGGGCACCGTAAAACGGCGTAATTACGCGCAGTTACGTTTCCGCCAAGTTACCGCATAGCAGCACGGGGAGCCAGGTCGGGCGCGGCTCAGAAGCCGATGTCGCCGTTGTTGCTCTTGCCGGGCGTGGGCGGCTTGGCGGTCGGAAAATGCGCGACGCCCACGGGATGTGCTGCCGCGAGCGGCTTAGCTGGCAACGCTTTTTTGGGTGTCGGCAGCGCAGAGTCAACAACGGGCGGTGCCGAGACCGAGGCCACGGCGGGCGGCGCAACCGCTGTGGCCGCGGCTGAAGGCACTGTCGGCGCAGCGGTGACGACCGGGGCTGCGGTCGCAACCACGGGCAGAGCGGCGGGAGCGCTCAGCTTTTTGACCGCTATTGCGCCGCCGATGCCGAGCACCACCAACGCCGCGAACACGGCTGCGACGATCGCGCCAGTACCGGCGCGCTGCGCGGTCGGCAGGGTTGCTGGCGCGGGCGTTTGAGTCGTCGGCGCACCGGTAGAGGAACCCGTCACTGATGCCATTTGAAAGGTTGGACTCGTCGGGTTGGTGTCGACCGCGGAGCGGGCTCCGGCGCCGAGCGCGGAATAAGCACCGCTGCCGCCGCCGGCGAACTGCCCGCGCATCGACAACCCGCAAACCGCGGCGAGTGACTCGGCCAACTGTGCCGCCGACGCGAAGCGTTCTGCCGGATCGCGCGTCAACGCCTTGGCCACCCACGCGTCGAAGCCCGGAGGAAGGCCTGACACGAGCTGGGAAGGAACCGGTATCGGAGCCGTGCACAGCTTAACCAGCAAATCACCCACTGCTTCGCCGTCGAACGGCATCAAGCCAACGATGCAGCGATACGCGATAACCGCTACCGACCACAGATCAGAACGGTAGTCGACGTTGCGCAGACCGCGGGCCTGCTCGG
>DATCFJ010000073.1:0-3107 GCA_036509605.1 Polyangiaceae bacterium
CAGATGCAAAAGTTTTGCATCGGACGCGCTTCTGCAGCGTCTAGGCTGCCCGCGAGCACCTCGATCTACGTCGGAAGGCCGACGTGGATCGGCTCCCACGCGAGGACACGAGACCGTCCCCAGCGCTCGCGCGAGTCTCAATCCATGATTCTGGCAGCCGCCCGCACTCACGAAGGCAAGAAACCCACCCTGGCGCACTGTGACCAATCTTGAGGGAAGGCCGACGTAGATCGGCTCCCACGTGAGGGCACGAGACCGTCCCCAGCGCTCGCGCGAGTGTCTCAAGCCAGAGCGCTGGACCCCGCTCCGACGTTCGTTCCGTGTTGCCACCGCTCGCGCGGTAGCTCTTCGGTCAGCGCCGCTGACTCGTCACTTCGCGCGAGACCGGATCCCGCGTAATCACCAGACGCGCGGCAGCGCCGTAATTCAACGCGCGGGCTCCTGGCTCGGCCAAGACTTCGACCGGGACGCCTTCTGCGTTGCAGCGAACTGCTATCGGCGCTGGGGCTGGGAGGGCGCTTCCGGGCGCTTGCCGCGTCACGCCGCGGAGGGTGGGTACGGCGACGAGCGGCGCGAGCAACGCGAGGTCGTCCAGCTCGAGGCCGTCAGCGGGACGGAAATAGGCGGCGGCAGCGAAGACACCGCGCACGTCGACGGCGCACACCACCGCGCCGATGCCAAGCTCGGGGGGAAGCGGCTCGTCCGACCACGTTTCCGCCCATGGGGGTTCGAGAAAGTCTGAGCCAGCGACATTGCGCGTCGTCGCGGTGTGGTCGATCTCGGTGATGGTCGTGAAGTCTGAGGGCGTGATCAGACCGCCTTCGGCGGGCCCCGCGAGGCGCAGGAAAGGCCGCATGAAGCTCTGCTCGCCCAGCGCCACTTGCCCCAGAGAGCGGACGCGTGCCAGCACCTCGGCGCGGCCGTCCGCGCCGGCCCGCTCTGCGCGCAGGATGCCGTGCTTAACCAGCGAACCGAGCGATTTGCCGCCGTCGTACAGGTTGGCCACGGCCGCAGCGGCCACTGCGGCGGGCACGGCAACGCGCGCAGCGAGCGGCACGGCCTCGTCGGGCAGGAAGCCGCGCGGTCGCTTGGTGCCGAGGCCCGGCTGACGGAGGCGGCCGTCGAACGCGCGGCCACCAGTGCCGATGCCGGCGACCAGCAGCGTCAGCGGCGACAGCAGCACGCCGGAATAGCCGCCAGCGGCGGCGAAGAAGCCGGCCAGGACGGCGCCCACAGCCGAGCCGCCTTGGCCGAGCTGCGCCGTCGCGGCCTCTTCGGCGAGTGGATCGTTGGAGATGGCGAGGGCGCGTGATCTCACGGCATTAGCTCCTGACGAAGCAGCTTGGCCGCATTCTCGGCACCGTGCCCTTCGATTACGACCAGCGCTTCTTCGCGGTCGGCCAACACTTCGGCCAAGTGCGAGGCCACGCTGGCGCGAACCTGCACGCCGTCCCCCAAGGCCAGCAGGCGCGTGTACACGCAATCACCGGGCGGCGCATCCGTGCGCGAGACGTCGCGAACGACGTGCACGCCGTGCTCGCCAGCGAACTCTTCGACTTGCGCGTCTTCCCAAACGCCCCGAGATTCCCAGGCGATGCGCCGCGTGTCGTGCGCCACGGCCTCGAATAGCTTGGTCAGACGCTCGCGCATGCGCGAGCTCGGGCCCACCGAAGACGGCGTCTGAAGCAGCAGCCACTTCGCGGACAGGGCATCCGCCAGCTCGAGCGTGCGACCGAGCTCGAGCGTGCTCGACTCGAACAACCCAAGCGCGCGAGGCAAGACGATGCTGAAGGCAAACTCGGCCGGCACGCGTTTTTTCCAGTCGGCCAGGCGTGCGCCGCGCGGAAGATTGGTGGCGTCCGCTCGCAGCTCGAGCAGGTTGAAGCGCGAGGCGTAGCGCGCGATGTCGCCTTCGAGAGCATTTCTTCCGACGAATAACTGCATGGGGGTCCGAGACGTGAGACGCGAGAGACGATGACTAGTTGGCGAAATGGAACCACTCGGTCGGGTGACGGGAGATGAACGACTGCATGCTCAAGGCGGCGCTCGCCGCGGCGACCTGAAGCTCGGGCGGGGAGGCCTTTCGGTCTATCCAAATTGGCGCGGCCACCGAGAACTCGTACCGGAAATACCCGGCACGGTGCGCAAAAATGGGCACTATCGGTGCGCCGGACAAGGCCGCCAGCCGAAACGGGCCCTCGGGCATGCTGTACCGGTCACCGAACAGCTCGACGTCGAGCCCCCGACCGCCTGGGGCGCCCCGATCGAGCTGGACGGCCACAACCCCGCCAGCGCGGACGTGGCGTAGCAGCGGCAACGCGTCGAGCGGGTGGTCGCCCACGTGCACGACGCGCACGCCAGCGCGCTCGCGCAGCGAATCGTGCATTTGGCGCGCTCGCTCATCGGGCTCGGCGAGCATGACCACCAGCACGTCGGCCTCGAAGTCTTTGGCCAGTAGGCGTGCGGCGCAATCCCACGGCCCAATGTGACCGGTGACCAGGATCACTCCCCGCCCCGCTTGGAGGGCGGCACGCAAGTGCGCTTCACCGTCGACGGATAGCTCGGTGTGCTGCGCGTCGGGGCGTTCGCTGCCCAGCGATTCGGCCAAGCATGCGGCGTAGCTCGTGAAGGTCTCGACGACATCCCGCTGTTCGCTCAAAAACCCGCGCGGACCTTTGATGCGCCGCAGATTGCGGCGCACGAGGGCACGCATTTCTGGGAGCGCTAGCGCGAACGCAGTCCCAAACAGCTTGGGGCTGTGCTCAATCACGAAGCGCGGGCCGAAGCGCGCACCCGCGTACGCGAGGCGCCTCAGGAAAGCGCTGTCTGGGCGAAGGGCGCGAGCCAATTAGCTCGTTCCCGTGTCATGCCGGAGGCCCTGGGGCAAGCCCCTGGCCTGCTTTTCCGGCCATCAAGACGAGCGACGCTTGAGAATGGGGCTAGGAGGCACGAGAGTCCCGCCATGGCGGGCACGCCCAAGGCCACCACGACCGATTCGCTGTACGGCGGCGCAGTCAGCCTGCGTCAACCGGCTCGGGGCTACCGCGTCAACGTGGACGCTATCTTGCTAGCGGCCTTCGCGGCGCATGGTCGCCGCGCCAAATTCG
>DATCFJ010000074.1:0-5330 GCA_036509605.1 Polyangiaceae bacterium
CGATCCGCAGTACTGGGGAATGGTCTTCCCGCTTGGCATGTACACCGTGTGCACGACTCGGTTGGCGCAAGCCGCCAAGCTCGAATTTCTTTTCGTCATCCCGCGCTGTTTCGTCTACGCAGCGCTCGCGGCGTGGCTCGCCGTATTCGTTGCCATGATTCTTTCGTTGCTGAGATTCGCGAAAGCGTGAACGACGGCCCTGGCCGGGACGGTGAATGCACAGAGTGAGGCCAATCGCTCAACGCTCGCCATGCCAACCAAGCGTCAAAACGAGCGCGCTGTCGGTCACCGCTTCGACGTCGTGCGCGACGCCCCGCTCGAGGAGGAGAAGCTCTCCGCCGCGTAGGTCTGCGATCCGTTCCGGGAGTTCTAGACGCACGTGACCCGAGAGCACCTGGAGCGACGCAGACTCGTCCGCACGGTGCTCGGCGATGCGGCCCCCACTCTTCATGACGATCAGCAGGACGCGCAGATCAGGCGCGCGTAGGAGTGTACGCGCCGTATGGCCCTCACGGCGGTAGGGTTCCGTTTTACGCAACTCATGCTCAATCGCGCGGAGATCGAAACTGTGCCCGCCTTGCGGGCTTTCCGGTTTGGTCATGCGCTGTCCCTTTCCTGGTCCGGTTAGTACCGACACTTCGGTTGCTCGATCACACGCAAGCAACACGCCAACGACGACCTGGTGCGTACCAAGGGCGAGGCCGTCGCGCAATGCTTCGGCGAGCCTGAGCAAACACGGGTCATCTGGGGTCACTGCTTGCGCGACTCCAGACGCGACCAGACGAACGATGCGCATTGTCGCGTCGGTCGGCCAAAACGCAATCGCTAGGTCGAGGATCACGACCTGCGCTTCATCGCCGCCGCGCGCGTGTGAGCCCGCCGTTTCGAGGTAGTAGCGAACGGAGCGTCGGATGAGCTCGTCATCCTCGACGACCAGGACCGTTGCCCGTTCCGCGGCGGCGCAGTCGTCGGTTTTTTCGGGTCCCGTCGTTTTGTGGGGACGTCGCTCGCGCGCAAGTGCTCACCTTGCCGCGCCATTTCCTAGGCTGCATTTCTCGCCGCAATCATGCGAAGATTCACCGAGACAGGTTTCCGGACAGTACGGGCGCGTCCAAATCGAGCTCGAGCAGCGGCGGGTGCGGCTGCAGGCTCGCAGGTGGGCGCGCCGACGTTGGGTTCGCGCTTGCGCTGTTCGCGCTCCTCGGCATTGTCGCAAGAAGGCGTCGCCAGAAGTACCGGCGTCTACTGGCGTCGAAACTGGGGAACGCTTCGGTTCCCCGCGGCTCTCTTGGGTGTTCAACCAAGGAGTCGAGATGATTACTGCACTGATTCTGTTCGGCGTGGCGGCCGCGGGCGGGCTCTTGCTCGTGTATCTGCGCGTCACCAATAAGCCGCTGCCCTGCCATTGGCGCTAGTCCACGGCGCTCTCGCTGCGACGGGCCTCGTGCTCCTGACCCTCGCCGTGCTCGGCGCAGGCGGCCCCCAGCCAGCTCGCCTCGCGCTCGGGCTGTTCGTGGTCGCGGCGCTGGGCGGCTTCGTGCTGTTCTCGTTTCACTTGCGCAAGAAGCAGCTCCCGATGGGCATCATCATGGTGCATGCGCTCGTCGCCATTGCGGCGTTCTTGATGCTGCTCGGCGCAGTGATCAAGGCCGGCTGAGCCGGCCTTGCCATGCCAATCTGCCGCAGCTACGGGTGAAGCACGAACGAGGCTGCAGTGTCGGCGTTCACCGGCTTGCCGGTGACGTCGACGCCGTTCGCCTTGAGGTCGAAGGCCAAGATGGCCTCGTACTCCTCCTGCTTGAGCGAGCCGCCGTGGTTGGGTGGCATGTTCGCTTGCACGAACTGCAGCACGTCCGCCGCGGTGTGAAATTGTGTCTTGCGGGCTTGAGACGGCGGTTGCGGGTCGAGGGGCAGGGCATTGCTGCCGACGACGGCTGGCGTCTTTGCGTTGCCCTTGCCATCCGGGCCGTGGCAACTGGCGCAGTGCTCTCCGTATAGCTTGGCTCCAACCGACGCTTGGTTGGTCTCGGTCGTTGCTCCGTTGGGCGCTTTGGCCTCCTCTTTCGCCCCGCCGCACGCCGTCAGGCAAAGGATGGAGAACAGCCACGCCAGATTTCGCTTCGCTAACATTGACCTTGATCCTTGAAATAGGGTTACGGGAGAACGTGCCGCATACGAGCCCACTTCGTAGCGAGGTACGCGCGGCTAAACGGTTGAGCTGCGACGACGACTGGGACGCGCTCGCGCACGACGACACCGAGCGCTCGAAGCGCTTCGACCTTTGCGGGGTTGTTGGTCATCAAGTGCACGCAGCACACGCCTAACCAAACCAGCATTGCGCTGGCGGCGTCGTAGCGACGGGCGTCGTCCGGCAAGTTCAATGCGCGATTCGCATCGACGGTGTCTGCGCCCTTGGCTTGCAGGGCATAGGCGCGGATCTTGTTGGCGAGGCCGATCGACCGACCCTCTTGACGCAGGTACAGCACCACGCCGCGACCGTGCGCCGCGATGCTCGAGCGCGATGTCTAGTTGGTCTGCGCAGTCGCATTTCAACGAGCCAAACACCTCACTTGTGAGGCACTCCGAGTGAATGCGAAGCAGCGTGTCTTCGCCGGCCACGTTTCCGATGACTAGGGCGACGTTTTCCTTCGTCAGATCCTCGGAATGACGAAATACGATGCAGCGGAACACGCCGTGGCGAGTCGGAAGCGTGGCTTCCGCTTCGACGGACAGCTCGCCGTACATCGATTTGGAAAACAGCGACTCAGAGCGTGCGCTTGCCGTCACTACCGACCCCGATCTTGCGCAGGACCGCGGCGACGACGCGGTCGCAACGCGAGAGGTGAAACTCGTACAAGGAGGGCACGGCGGGCTCGATGCTCTCGATCACCATTTCGCGGAGCCGACCGCGCGCGCGATGAAGCCGGGTTTTCACTGTCTCCTCGGGGATACCGAGGCACTCCGCCGTTTCGGCGCCGCTCATGCCCTCGACGGCGCGGAGTACGAAGACGGAGCGAAACTCGTCCGGCAGTTTTCCGACCGCTGATTCGAGCACCCCGCGCATCTCGACGTCACTCGTTTGTTGTTCTGGGCTCGAGGCTGAGTGCAAGGGCATCGCTTCCTCCGACTGCGACTCGAACGACGCAAAGCGGCTCCGGCGGCGAACGCGGGCGAGCGCCTCGTGCACCGCAATCCGGGTGAGCCACGTCGAGAAGCGCGCGCGAGACTCAAACTCGCTCAGATGTTCGTAGGCTCGACCGTAGGCGTCTTGCATGACGTCCTCGGCCTCGCTGTCGTCGCGCAAAATGGCCCGCGCGGCGCGGTAGACGCGTTGGTTGTTGCGGCGCATGAGAAGCTCGAACATTTCGACTTCGCCAGCGCAGACGCGTGCCACGATTTCTTCGTCACTCAAGACCGCGGGCACGTCGTCGCCGGCTTCGCGATTGCGACGAGTCTCCTGCGCCATGTTCGTGCTCACGTTAACCGAGTCGGCGCGGCTCCATTGGTTCCCGAGAACACGCGAAAAATCGCTCCCGCGAGGGCGCTAGGGTTTAGTGTCAATGATTTCCGATGGTTGCGGTGGCTTCGCGACTTCGGGACGTGAGAAGATATCGCCTTTAGGATATAGTTGGCGAGTGTCGCCGGAGGAATGAGGCTCGGGAGCGCCGCCTATTCTCCGAATTTTCTGACTATTTTGATGAGCTCGGCAACGACCTCCGGCTTGTCCTTCAAGTCGGGGTTGGGCGCCATTCCGGCACTGAGCTTCACGGCCACGCCGCCCTCCACGATGGTCTGGGCGATGTGCGCGTCGTCCACCCATCCGCTGTTCGATTGCGCCGGGCGCCGCGCGGGCGGCGTGGGGGAGCGGCGTAAGTGATCCACTTTGGTATCCGCAGCATAGAGGCCGTTCTTCCCATCGATGTTCGTAGTCGCCAAACTGCGCGGCATGACAAAGGCGGACGAAAAGTGGGCTGAGCGGATACGGCAATGGAAGGGGCGGCGAGCGATCGCGCGCGGGCCGAACTTCGAGCGCGAGGTCGCCGAGCTCGTTCAATCCCTGGTCGCCACGGTTACGTCCGCGCCGCCCGAGTGAGGCGCCAGATGACTAGCCGACGGTGAGGCGATGCCGCCGCGCGCCCCAGAGCACGAGCGCGGCGAGCGCCGGAGCGCTGCAGGCCAAACCGAGGATGAAGTAGTCGAGCTTACCTCGGGCATGAGCGAGGTTCCAGAGCCCGGCCTCGAGCGTCGTGATCACGGCGTCGGCGGTGACCGCGACGCACAGCCCGGTGAGCAGGCTCAGCGACGGTTTTCGAAGCACGCGAAATAGCGCCCGGGCGAGGCAGAGATCGAAGCAGATCCAGACCCATTTGACCCACTCCGAGCCGAACACGCGTGCCGCCGGCGCGACCGCGAGCAGCAAGGTCCAGGGCACGAGCAGAATCGCGAGCGCGCGCAGCACGACCGGTGGCCCACGCATCAGCGAACGCCAACCGAAGCGTGCGAAGCCGCCCTGCGTGAACGCCGCCAGCGCGTCCGCGACCGAGGCAACTAGGCTTTGCCGCGCGGGATAGGATAGAAATATCGGCGACCAAACCGCGGGGCGGAATTTCGCTTTGTACGCGTACAGGCCTTCGAAGTCGAACAGGAAGCTCGTGCTGCGGCGCACGAAACGCAGCCAGGTCGGCAATTTGCCGGCGAGCGGAGCGAGGCCGAAGGTGAGCCAAGTGCAATCTTCGGCCAGAGCCCAGCGCATCACGGCATCCACGAGCAATTCACTCGTCCCGTTCGGAGCGTTCGCGTCGCGCACCATGTCCTCCAGAAACCAGCCGCCCCGCGCGGGCACGGGAATGACCCCGGCGAAGGCCACCACTCGACCATCGACTTCAGCCACGAAACAGCGGTGCTCCGTGGGAAAAATGAAGGGCTTGAGCCGGACGAGGAAGCCCATGGGCGCCATGGCGCGTCGGCTCAGCCAGCGCTCGGCGATGCGCACCAGCTGATCGTGAGTCAAGCCTCGCTCGAGCTCCGCGCTGTCCAGCCGACGAACTCGGACACGCTTGGCTCGCGCGCGCCGGAGCTGTTCTCGCAGGCTTCGGTGCGCGGCAAGACTGCTCGGCCAGTTGCGCGGATCCCAGGTCGGCTGCTCGCCGATGTTCAACGAGCGGAGCGCTTCACCGGTCGAGGCATGCAGCCGTTCTTCGGTGGCGAAGAAGCAGGCCCGCCGCCCTGCGACGCGCGCCGCCCGGACGAATTCGCTGACCGTTTCCTCGAGCGCCGCGCTGGGCGCGATGGGCGCGCCCGCGGCGACCCATGCTCCGCCCGTGTCGACG
>DATCFJ010000075.1:0-6170 GCA_036509605.1 Polyangiaceae bacterium
TCCTCACGCGGCCTGAGCACCATCCGCCTCATGACCAAGGTTTCGCTGCCCATCGAAAACGCGCTGAATTTCGCGGTGCTGCAATGAAGCGCGCCAAGAAAATCAGTGCTGCCAGAGAGCGCGCGCTGCGTGCCCGAAGGCAGCGCCGCGGCGTGGCCCTGATCATCGTTTTGGCTGCGCTCACCGTGCTGACGGTAATGCTCACCGAAATTCAAGACGAGAGCTCGGCCGAGTTCGGCAGCGCGCTCGCCGCGCGGGACGCGCTGGTTGCCGAGTACGCCGCCAAGAGCGCGGTCAACTTATCGCGACTGCTGATCGCCGCCGAGCCGACGATTCGCCGTTCGCTCTCGCTGGTGTTCGCGTTGGTTGGCGGCCCGCGTCAGGTGCCCGTTTGGCAATATGCCGATCGCATTTTGGGCGCCTTCAACGATTCCGATGGCGCCCAGGGCTTTGCCTCGCTGGCGGGTGTCGACCCAAAGCTAGGCAAGAACTTGGGTCTGAAGGGGGCCGGCTTCGAGCTGCAGATCATCGACGAAGACTCGAAGATCAACTTCAACGTCGCGGCGCGCGGTGACGCGTTCAGCCAAACCCGTCTCGCCGCGCAGATCATCGGCCTGATCGGCTCACCGCAGTTCTCCCCGATGTTCGAGGGGCGTGACGGTGACGAGCAGTACACCGATAGGCGCGCCGTCTGTCAGGCGATCATCGATTGGGTCGACCCGGATCAAGACCAAGCGCTGTGTGATCCGACCAACAACACGGCCTCGCAAGCGGCCGCCGAAGACTCCTTCTATCAGCTGCTGAAGAAGCCCTATCAGCGGAAGAACGCGGCCTTTGACAGCTTGGAAGAGCTGCACCGCGTGCGCGGTGTGAGCGACGACTTCTGGTCCACGTTCGTCGATCCGGATCCGGACAACCCGGATAAGCGCATCGTGACTGTTTGGGGGCAAGGCGCGGTCAACGTCAATACCGCCAATCCGCAGACGCTCTTGGCCTTGGTTTGTCAGGCGTCCAACAACATGGCGCGCATGTGCACCGACGCCAACGAAGCGCAGAAGTTCATCATGGCCTTGACCATGCTGCGCGGGTTCCTGCCTGGGCTGCCGATGTTCAAGAATGCCCAGGAGTTCGTCAGCGCATTGCAGCAAACGAACCAGGCGGCTGCCCCCGGAGCAGCAGCCACGCCGGCACCTGCAGCAGGAGCTTCTCCGCTCGCCGGCTTGGGCGGCGGCGGTAGCCCGATCCAAGCGATCATGAAAGCGCTTGGCATCGAGCCAATACCGTTGGTGTCCGCCGCGGAAACCGCCAAGGCGGTCACGACCGAGAGCAAGGTGTTCAGCATCTACGCGACCGGTTACGTCCGTTCCGGCAAGCGTGAGAGCAGCGTCCGCATTCACGCCGTGGTCGACTTCCGTGGCGCGCCGACCCCGCAGGATTTGATCGCGCAGCTACTGGCCAAAGCGGGACAGGGCGGCGTGCTGGGAACGGGCGGCGGGGCCGCAACCGGCATCCAGAACGGAAACTCGTCCACCGACCCAAACGCCGCCAATTTACCGCCTGGAGCGACCCAGGGCAGTATCCTCAGTGCGCTCAAACCGGGCCCGGGCGGGAACATCGTCTACTATCGCGTCGACTGACGCGGGCTACAGCCGTCCCCACGCATCGCTAAGAACAAAGCATCCTCATGGCACGTCACATCGGTATCGACATCGGCTCCACGCACGTGCGAGCGCTGCTGCTCCAGACCGGCTACAAGCGGGTGGCGATTGAGGCCATCAACGAGGTAGCGATCGACTCGGCGGAATCTTTGGAGCAGGCGGTGCAAGCGTGCACGAGCGCCATGCTCCCGCACAGCGATGGCGTAGCAACGGCGGTGGACGGTGACAGCACGTTCGTGCACCGCATGAAGCTGCCGCTGACCGCGCGTAAGCAGATCGACGCCATTTTGCCGTTCGAGCTCGAGTCGCAAATGCCCGTCGACATCAGCGAGCTGGTGTACGACTACCGCGTGCTCCGCAGCGACCCCAGTCGCGAATGGATCGACGTGATCGCCGCTCTGGCTCGCACCGAGCAGGTGAAGGCGCGCATCGATCTGGTAAAGCGCGCCACGGGTCGCGAGCCGGAACGCGTCGGCTGCGGGTCTTTGGTGCTTGCCAATCTGGTGTTGCTCGCGCCGGAGCTACGCGGCAAGAGCCCCGTTGCACTGGTGGATTTGGGCAGCCGCCGTACGGAAGTGACGGTGCTTTCCGACGGTGAGCCGATTTTCGTCAGAACCTTGTCGCGCGGCGTGGCTGGCCTGCCCGAGACCGCGAACGCGCTGGTTGCGGAGCTGCGCCAGACCTTCCTGGCGTTCCTCTCCAGCACCGACCTCGCGGTGGATTCGGTGGTGCTCTTGGGTGGGGGCTCGGGTGCCAGCGGCGCAGATCAATACCTGAGCACCGAGCTTGGGTTTCCGGTGCGTGCGCTGCCGACTTTTCAAGTCGAAGCGAGCCCGGAGGTCGTGCTTTCGCTACCGCGCTTCGCAAAGGCGCTGGCCTTGGCAGCCGGTCTGTCGACTAAGGCGGTGGATCTGAATCTGCGCACCGGCCCGCTCGCTTATCAGCGCGGCTTTGGCTTCCTCAAGGAGCGCGCGCCGCTCTTGGCCGGACTGTGTGCGGCGACCTTGGTCAGCTTCTTGTTTGCGAGCTGGGCGGATTTGCACGCGCTGTCGCGGGAGCACGAGGAGCTCAGCCAAGCGCTCGCTGCACAAAGCCAGCAGGTGCTCGGCGAGTCACTGAGCGAGCCGGACGCCGTGGCAGAAGCGATCGCGCGTGCCAAAAGCAAGGAAGAGCCGGACCCGATGCCGCACATGGACGCCTTCGACGTCATGGTCGAGCTGTCCAACGCCATTCCGATGAGCGTGGTGCACGACATCGAAGAGCTCGACGTGGATCGCGGACACGTGAAGGTGAATGGAATCGCCGGCACCACCGCCGACACTCAGAACATCGCCAGCAAGATGGCGGAGAGCCGCTGCGTGTCCGGGTCGAAGATCGCCAAGGTGAGCCAAGTCATCGACGGCAACCGCCAAAAGTACACGCTCGAATTCGAGATCAAGTGCCCGGAGGATGCGGGCGCCAAGAAGAAGACGAAGCCCGTCGCGGCCGATGCGCCGGCGGAGGACAAGCCGTGAGCATCGCCGACCGCATTGCCCGTTTGGATCCCCGTGAACAGCGCCTGCTAAATGGCGTGTTGCTCGTCGTCGGCGTAGTCATCGTGCTGCTCCTGCCGATCAGCCTGACCGCCGTCGTGCACGGTAAGCGCAGCGAAAACCAAGCTCTGCGCGACGCCGCCGACAGCATCAACGACAGCCTCGACGAGATTCAGCGCGCCCAAGTCGAGAAAGCCGCGACCCTCGAACGCTACTCGAAGCCCGCCCCGCCTTTAGCGCCTTTTTTGGCTGGCCTCGCCACCGAAGCCGGCGTCGAGATCCCCGAGAGCCAGGATCGCCAGGCCATTCCTCACGGCAAGAAGTACATGGAGCGCTCGACCAAGTTCTCGCTGCACAAGGTTGGAATGCTGAAGCTACTCAAGTTCATGGAGCGCATCGAGCAGTCCGGTAATCCGATCACTATCTCGTCACTCAACATCAGGAAGCGGTTGGAGCCGCCCGATCAATACGACGTAGAGATGATGGTCAGCGCGTTCGATCGCAGCAGTGCGGCTGACAAGCCCAAGAAGACCGGAGCCATCGCCTCGGCAACGGCTCCGGATGAGGGCAAGCCGTGAACGCTAAGTACAAGCGGATCTTGATCTGGGTTGGCTACGGCTCCTTCTACCTGTTTGCGCTGATGCTATTCGGTTACATGACGTTCCCGTTCGATCGTCTGCGCACGCGCATTCAGAACGAGTTCAACTCGAGCCAAACCGGCCCGAACCCCATGACCCTGCGCCTAGGGCACCTGAGCTCGTATTGGTTCAGCGGAATCCGCGCCGAAAACGTCGATCTGATCTCCCCGCCCGCTCCACCGTCGCCGGACGACCCCACGGCAAAACCAGGCAAATCGCGGGTGATGCGCATCGATTCCCTGCATGCGCGGGTGGCGTTGCTGCATTTACTGTTCGGAACGGTGCACGTCAATTTCGGCGCTGATGTCTTCGGCGGGAAGCTGTCGGGCTTCACGTCGGACGCGGATGGCGGGCGCAAATTCGATGTCGAAATCGACGACATCGGTCTCGCCGATGCCCCGATGATCGCCGACATGCTCGGGCTGCCCGTTACGGGTCAGCTGGCTGGAGAAATCGAGTTCCTATTGCCCGAGAGCAAGCTCAGCAAAGCCGAAGGCAAAGTCGATCTGAAGTTTTCCGGACTCTCTGCGGGTGACGGCAAGGCCAAAGTGCTAAACGCCATCGCGCTACCGAAGATCGAAGTGGGAGATCTGACGTTGCAAGCGACCGTCGCCGCGGGCAATCTGAAGATCGATCAGTTCAGCGCTGCCGGCAAAGATCTAGACCTGCAGGTTGAAGGCAGCGTGCGCCTGCGCGATACGCTCGACGCGAGCGTGCCGAGCCTGAACGCTCGCTTCAAGTTCAGCGACAAGTTCATGAACAAGGACGACATGACACGCGCGCTGTTCGGCGCGCCCGGCGGCGGCGTGCCTGGGCTGTTCGACCTAGTACCGCAAAACAAGCACGCCAAACGCGCCGACGGTTCGTACGGTTGGCGCATCAGCGGCACGTTCTCGCATCCAAGCTTTTTTCCCTCTGCCACCGCGGGGGATTTCGCCAAGCTTCACTAGCTGGCGTGGGCACTGGGCCCCGCTCTTGCGGTCAGGCGCTGGCGCGAGGCGCGCTTAGAGACGAAACGCGCTGCTCTTCCAAGTAGGCGCTTTGCACGCACGAGCTGACAGCGTCGAGCGCGGCTCGCATGGCGTGCGGGACGTTCTCCCAGGTGCTTCCAGCAAGGATTGCGTCCACGGTTTGGCGCAATGTTCGTAGCTCCAGCTCGACGCGCTCGCACGCGGCCTCAAGACTCAGCCCGTGAGCGACCATCAGCTCACATACCGCATGCCCTCGCGCCGTGAGTTGTAGCTTGTCTTCCATGGCACCCTTGAGCGCAGCATCGCGGGGCGCTCACCTACTGCTGTCGAGATGCGGCTAAGATTGTCGAAGAATCGTCGGAGCCGGTAACGTTCTCGGTATCTCAACCCAAACGCAAGACTCTTTACCGAGTTTGCTTCTCGTCTCGGTGCGCGCGAAGCGCCTCGCGCCGGAGCGCGCGCTGAGCGCGCGGCTCAGCCATATGCCTGGAAATGCGTCGAGATTCCCGACTTTGGCAGGATCCCTTCGTCAAGGATCGCGAAGGGCGTCAGATCGCGATCTTCTAACAAGGAATTTGAGCCACGAGGCGGACGGCCGTCTCAACCGCACGCGCCAGACCCGAGGCGCCGCACCCGTCTGCACGCACCACTCCCTCCTACGCCGAAGGCTCTAACGCCACCGGCGCCCCAGGCGGCAGCGCCCCTCCCGGCCTTCAGCTATCTACCGAGATCAGCAACCTCTGCCTGATCTCGAAGTATTGCGAGCTGACGGCGAAGAGCGCGAGCTCTTTGAAGCGCTCGTCCGGCGAGACGGCGCTGGCGCTTTCGTCGGAGGCCTTTACGACTTGGGTAGCGGTTTCGAGATCGTGGGCGAGCACGAAACCCGCGCGATCGGCGGTCATGTCGACGCCAGCGACCCATCGTTTCAGGTCGAGAGCTGCTCCGGACGTCAGCAATTTCGAGACCACGCGCGTTAGCTGATCGCGCATCTGCCCGACCAGGCCTGCTTCTAAGGCTTGGTAGGCTTCATTCACGGCGCCCTCCAGCTCCGGTGACACTGGAAACTGGGGTGAAGTGAGCTTGATCGCCGCGAAGAACCACGACCTGAGCGCAGTTCCGGAGCCGAGCAAGTGGCGCAGGTACAGGCCCGGGCGGAAGAACGTTAGCTGCCGCCCTGCGATGAACGCCGCCGGCTGCAGTGGCACATCGGGGCGTAGCGCAGTGGTGCCGAGCACGAGCGACGGCTCAGTGGCAAACAGGAACGAGATCCCGCCTGGGTCGTTCGGGTTCTCGTATGCGGGCGGCACCGGGATGCCGAGCACGCCGGCTGCGTAGTACAGGCTTTGGCAAACCGGTGCCGTGTGGCTCGTC
>DATCFJ010000076.1:0-3017 GCA_036509605.1 Polyangiaceae bacterium
CGCGCAGAGCGGTGGGCGAATTCTTCAGCCGCTCTTCGGCGTACGCTTCGGCGATCTTGGCTTGTATCGGATCACCGACTGCGACTGCGATCGCGCGCTCGTCGATAGTAAGTAAGGTTTCGGGTGTTTGCCCGACCACGCCAGTAATGCGCGTGAGCGTCGGGCGTGGCTGCTTTGTGACGGCGCCTTCTAGCAGTCGCTCGCTGAACAGCGTGCGCGCATTCGCGGCAACGCCACTCGGCACCTCCGCTAGATACAACGTGGCATATGGAAAGCCTGCAATAGCCGCAGATGGCAGCGTTCTCAGATCGACTCCGCTCGACTCTTGGAAGGCGTCGAAGCGACGATCGGACACGATCTGCAGGACCGCGCGTCCGAGCTCTGGCTCGGCGAAGATCTGTTGTGGTCGGACTAGGACCAACCAGCGTAGACCTGCGGCGGAAACGAAGTCACTGAGCGGACCTTGATGCAACGGTCGGGCTGGTGCGATTGCCGCGACCGGAGGTACCTTGGGCGGCGTGGGCGCGCATGCCCCGGCCCAAACCGCCAAGGGCAGTAAGCAGAACCGATGCCAGCCGCGCCGCGCTCTGTTACGAACGCGCCGACGCTCAATCGTCGGAGTCGTCGTCGCCTTCGTCACCGCCGGTGATCGGCGTGTGCCGACTCGCATTGACGAGCTCTTTCAACTCTTTGCCAACTTTGTAGAACGGCAAACGCTTCGCGGGGACGGGCACGGGTTGGCCGGTGCGCGGATTCCGCCCGGCATAGGGCTTGTAGGGGCGGACCGTGAAGCTTCCATAGCCACGGATCTCAATACCTTCGCCACGTTGCAGGGCTTCGGTCATCGCGTCGAAGACGCAATTTACGACCATTTCTGCGCGGGCCTTGGTCAGCTCCCCTCGGGCGGCAATGGCCTCGATGAGCTCACTTTTGGTCATCTGCTCGTTGCCTCCCTCTGCTCGTCAATGTCCCAAGGCTCTTCTCTAACGCCTCAATTGTCAACGCCTTTTCGGGCAGCCGTGGACACCCACGTTGTGCGCTAAGGCAGTATCTCTAGGTAGTCTAATAGGCCTGAGGCCGAGGCCTCGAGTCGGACCTGCTGCGGTTCGGTTGATAGAATGACTATCCCCGCGTCGGCCGCCACGCAGCCTTGGCCTCCGCCCGACGCCGCGTCTTCTCCGTCCCACGGGATAAGCGTGGCGGGCTCGACCGCGAGCTTAGGGCCGGTCAGCCGGAGCGAGGTATCTCTTCGCACACTGGGGTCGAGGACCCAACCGATGCGAAGTTGGTGGGGGCGCGAGTCCAGACCAGTAAGCTCGAGGTCGATGCTCATGCCGGCCCCGGGTTCGGTAGGATGCAGGGCGAGGCCGCGTCCGCGCGAGGCACAGGGGAAGAACTCAGGCTGAACCCAACCACCGTGGACACCCAACGGAGGCCACTCCGCCTCTGCTTCGTAGCGTGCGCTGTCGCTCGGCACGTACCGGAGGAGCTGCACGAAGGCCCCGCTCGAGGACGGAGTGTATTGGTATCGATAGCTCGGCGGCCGCGCGAGACGATTCCAAAGCAGCCAGTCGTGCGCGTCGTGCTCGTAGCGCGCGACCACTAGGCCGTGCTGCGCGTCGAGCTGGCCGGGATCGTGTCCGAGGTTGAAGCCGTGATCGGTGTCGACGAATACGAGCCCGTGATCGACGCCGGCGCGCGACAGCTCTCGAGCTTCGAACATGGGCCTTCCGCCTTCGCGTTCGGCGAGCGCGCGATGCGAGAAGCTTGCGTGTAGCGCGAAGCCGGCGCAGGACAGCGGCAGTGCGATCGCGCTCCAGCGCAGACGCACCACGGCGATCGCCAACAGCACGTGCTCGAGCGGCAGTACGTCAGCGAACAAGCGCGCGCCGCCGCCCGGAAAGCTGCCGTCGAAATAGAATGGCGCGTACGCGAAGATTAGGCCCAAGCAGCCAAAGAAAATAGCGCGAACGCCGCGCACCTCGCGCGCCACGAACGCGCCGACGAAACAGAGCGCCGAAAGCGGCGCGGCATTGGCGACATCGATACTGTGCACCGCGAGCCTGCGTAGCGTGACGCTGGCTGCTTCGCGAAGACCGTAACCGTTCGGCAGGCGCGCGCGGACGTACTCGCCGTGCTCGTATAGGCAGCCGATACCGTGGCCGAAGCCGTAACGGAAGCAACCCGGAGGGCCATCCGCGAGCGCGTAGTAGGCGAGCTGAGTCGACGCCCAGTAACTGCCGGTGGCTGCGTGCTGATAAAGAAGCAGCAGCGCAATGCCGGGCAGGAGGGCTGCGGCGAAGTGCGCGACGCTACGCGCGCGGCGCGGCATCAAGCTGAACGCGAGCAGCACGCCCAGCGCGCCGGACACCGGCCGCGTCGCGAGCAGCCAACCACAGGCGAGTCCGCACAAGAGCGCATCCCAGCGGCGGGCCCGCAATGCGAAGAACGCGGCGCTGCACAGCAAGAGCGCGCACCAACCGTGCGACATGGTGTCGGCGGTGTGATAGCGGAGCGCCGCGCAAAGCACGGACAGTGCGGCTGCTACTGCGGCGACCTCCGCGCTTGCCGTGAGCTGCTTGGCCAAGGCGTACGTGGCGATGACGAGCAGGCCAGCCATCACTGGACCTATCGCCAGCGGCGCGTGCAGCAGGAAGCCGGCGGCGAGCACGGCTGCGTAGCCCGGCGGGAAGATCACCGACAGCGAATGCGGCGCGTTTTCCAGCAAAAATCGCCCGCGAAATGAGCCCGAAGGAGTCGGCACGGGAAACGCGAAATGGCCGTGCGCCATGGCTCGCGCCTGCAGGTAGTAGCTCGTCGCATCGATGATGCGCGGCCCCGAGCGCAAGTAGTAGACGACGTAGCCGGCGGACAACAACGTCGCAGTCAGCGTGAGCGCGGGCAGCAAGATGCGATGCGGTAGGCTCAGGCCGAGCGCCTGTCGGCTCTTCGAGCACAGCAGCGGGACGAGCGCACAACCAATGGCTAGCGCAGCCCAAGCCACGCCATCCGGCGGC
>DATCFJ010000077.1:0-6187 GCA_036509605.1 Polyangiaceae bacterium
GTGATCCTCAGCGCGCGCCGCACGGCTGTCGAATTCCGAGTCGCTGACACCGGCATTGGCATTCCCGAGGGCGAACGTGGGCGCGTCTTCGACGCGTTTTACCAAGTGGATTCGAGCTCCACGCGCGAAGCGGGCGGCACGGGCCTCGGTCTGTCGATCGTCCGTCGTCTAATCGACGGCCACGACGGCAGCGTGCGCATCACCGACAACACGCCCAAGGGCACGGTGTTCGTGGTCACGATTCCGGTCAAGCGCGCTACCATCGGTTGAAACACAGCCGCGCAGCGTGCGTGAGCTCGTGTAGGATGCGCGGCGATGCCTCGCTCCCGGCGCATTTCCGAATTTGCAGCGATATCCCAGCTGCAGACGATTTTTCGCGGCGCGAGCCAGCACGTCGAGCTCGGCATTGGCGACGACGCGGCAGTGTTGAAGCCCAAAGGCCGCCTGGTTTGGACGGTCGACACGGCGGTCGAGCATGTGCACTTCGAGCGCGCTTGGCTGTCTCTCGGCGATCTCGGTTGGCGCAGTTTTCAGGCCGCGGCGAGCGACGTCAGTGCCATGGCCGGAGCACCGATCGCCGCCCTTTCCAGCGTGATCTTCCCGGCGGGTCTCAGTGCTGCCGAATTGAACCAGTTGGCGCGCGGGCAACGCTCTGCAGCGCGTGCTCTCGGTTGCCAGATCGTCGGCGGGAATTTATCGCTAGGTCGCGAGCTTAGCATCACGACGACGCTCCTGGGTGAAGCGGCGCGGCCGGTGTTGCGCAGCGGAGCCAAGCCCGGTGACGAGCTGTGGCTGTGTGGGGATCTGGGGTTGGCTGCAGCCGGCTTGCGTTTGTTGCAGCGCGGAGCTTCACGGAGCAAGGGAGCTGCCGCGCGGCGTGCACTGCGCGCTTTTCGTCGGCCGCGCGCGCAGCTCGCCGCGGGGCTATCGCTGGCGCGCCACGCGCATGCCGCGATCGACATCTCGGACGGCCTCGCGGGGGATGCGGCACACCTCGCGCGCGCAAGCGGCGTGCGCCTCGTGTTCGACGTGCGCGCGCTCGAGGCCACACTGAGCTCAGCGCTGCGCGCGCTGGCCACCCTGCTCAAGCTGTCGGCGCTCCAGCTTGCGCTTTACGGAGGCGAGGACTACGCGCTCTTGGCGGCCGGCCCGAGCCGCGCTCGGCCCGACGGCGCTCGCGTCATCGGCACGGTCGAACGGGGGCGCGGGGTGTGGTTGGCGGAGGGCCCGCGCCTGACCCAGGCCGGTGCGGGTTTCCAGCACTCGAGTGGACGGAAACGCCGGCCCGTGGGCCCTTAGCGCATGCAGAAGAAGCCATGCACAGACGCGCCGCGGTCAGCGCACCCGACTACAGACACGCGCTCGGCATGCCCACGCCGCGTAGCAGGCCTTGCACCGCGCTGACGATGCCCGGCCCCGATTTGCCGGCGGCCACCATGCTGTTGCACAGGCCGGCGGCAGTGGTGAGCGAGGTCTTGGTGGGCTCGGGCGCGCTGGCGGCGTTCTGAGTGAGCGCAGCGCAACACTTGGCGAAGCTTTGAGCGGGAGCGCCCGTTCCGACCTTCTTGACGGGCTCGGCCGACGCCGAGGCCACAGGCTCCTCCGGGGCGAGCTCAAGCGGCGCGGTGGGGGTTGGTGCAGCCGCGGGTGCCGCGGAGGGTAGGGGCGGCGGCGGCTCGTCCTTCTTGCAGCCCATGTAGCCAGTCGCGAGCAGCGACACGACGACACCGAGCACGACAGGTCCGACTACCGATGAGGCCACCTTTGACGCTTGCAACATTTCCGATTCCTCCGCTGACTTACTACCAGGCGAAATACAGTCGCTCTCTTCTACTCGAAGAACGCGAGCGGTTCGCGAATTCTTACAGTTTAAAGCACGCTCGAAGAGCTCCGCGTAGACCTCTCCGCTCAAGCCCTAACGATGGATATCATTGGGCTTTGTCCAGAGCAAGCGGGCCAAAGACAGCGACCCGCCAGCACGATTGCAAAAGCGGGTTGGTCTTATCTATGAGGGGCTAATAGCCCGACAATTCTGGGGGATTCTTAGGAGCAGCCCATGCTGTTGCCGCAATTGAGGCACTTATAGCAGGCGCCATTGCGGACGGTGATGTGCCCGCAGCCGTCGCACACCGGAGCGTCGCCCATCATTTCCTCGAGCTGTGCGTCGAGCGCGCCGTGAGCTTCGCTGCTGACCGCGTGTGCCGTTGTCGTGCTGGGCGGCGGCGGCAGCAGGCTAGCGGTCGGCGGCTCTGCGGGCACGTGCTTCGGTTGCGTCGGATCTTCGATCGCGATGTCGTCCTCAGCCGGCTTCACCTGCGCAAAATCGTAGCGCTTCAGGTATTCGACGCCAATCACGCGGAAAATGTAATCCACGATCGAGGTCGAGAACTTGATGTTCGCGTGGCCTTGCACGACGCCGTGCGGTTCGAAGCGGGTGAACGTGAATTGCTCGACATAGGTCGAGAGCGGCACGCCGTATTGCAGGCCGACCGAGACGGCCATCGCGAAACAGTTCATCAAGGAGCGGAAAGCAGCGCCTTCTTTGTGCATGTCGATGAAGATTTCGCCAAGCGAGCCATCCTCGTATTCGCCGGTGCGCAAGAAGACCTTGTGCCCGCCGACACTGGCCTCCTGCGTGAAGCCGTGGCGCTTCTTAGGCAGCCGAACGCGCGTGCCTTCCGGGCGTACGGCGCGAGCCAAGGCTTGCGCCGCCGCCTGAACGACCGGAGAAATTGACTCCGTTGCGGCCGCAGTCTTGCTGTCTTCCGAGCTCGAGGTGAGCGGCTGTGAAGCCTTGCAACCGTCGCGATATAGCGCGACAGCCTTGAGTCCGAGCTTCCAGCTCTCCTCGTAGATCTCGCGCACGTCGTCGACCGTCGCTTCGTTGGGCAGGTTGACGGTCTTGCTGATCGCGCCCGACAAGAACGGCTGCGCGGCGGCCATCATCTTCACGTGCGCCATCGGCGCCAGGAAGCGCTTGCCGATCTTGCCGCAGCGGTTCGCGCAATCGAACACCGCGTAGTGCTCGTCGCGCAAGTACGGCGCACCTTCGATCGTCATGCGACCGATGATGGTGTCGTTCGCTTCGGCGATCTCGCTCTCGGAAAAGCCCAGGTACTTGAGCAGATTGAAGCCGGGTTGGCCGATGCGCTCTGCGGTGACGCCCAGGCGCTCGTAGGTGTCACGACCGACGACCCAGGGAGCGAACGCCAAGCTCAGATCGAACACGCCGGGCAGCGCGCTTTCGATCTTGGCCAGCTCTTCGTCGGTCAGGCCACGCGCTTTGAGCGATGCGCGGCTCACGTGCGGCGCGCCGAGCAGCGTGTTCGTACCCGAGACGTATGCGACGATTTCCTGGATTTGCGCCTCAGAATAGCGCAGGCGCTTCAGCGCTTCAGGCACTGACTGGTTGACGATCTTGAAGTAACCGCCGCCAGCGAGCTTCTTGAACTTCACCAAGGCGAAGTCGGGCTCGATACCGGTGGTGTCGCAATCCATCAGCAAACCGATGGTGCCGGTCGGCGCCAGCACGGTGGCTTGCGCGTTGCGGTAACCGTGTTGCTCGCCGAGGGCGACTACGCTGTCCCAATCTTCAGTGGCAGCGCGGTACAGCGAATCCGGGCACAGGTCGCGGTTGAGCGCGTAGGCCGCCTCTTGGTGCATTCGCATCACGCGCAGCATGGGCTCGCGGTTCTTGGCATAGCCGGCGAAGGCGCCCTTGGTCGCCGCGATTTCCGCGCTTGCGACGAAGGCGTGACCGCACAAGATAGCAGTCAGCGCGCCAGCAATGCTGCGACCCTTATCGGAGTCGTACGGGATACCGAGCAGCATCAACACCGTGCCCAGGTTCGCGTAGCCGAGACCGAGCGGGCGGAAGTCGTGCGAATTTTTGGCGATGCGGTCCGTCGGGTAGCTCGACAGATCGACCAGGATCTCTTGGGCCAAGAAGAACACGTCGATCGCGTGGCGATAGCCAGGGATGTCGAAGTTGCCCTGCTCGTCGAGGAATTTGGTCAAATTCAGCGACGACAGATTGCACGCCGTGTCGTCCAAGAACATGTACTCGGAGCACGGGTTCGAGGCGTTGATCTTCCCGGTGTTGGAGCAGGTGTGCCACTTGTTGATCGTGCTGTCGTACTGCACGCCCGGATCGGCGCAAGACCAGGCGGCTTCGGCGACGGTGTTCCACAGGTCAGCGGCGTCGAGCGTGTCGATCACGGCGCCGGTGGTGCGCGCGCGCGTCTGCCACTTGCCGCCCGCGAGTGCGGCTTTCATGAAATCATCCGTGACGCGGATCGAGTTGTTCGAGTTCTGGCCGCTGACGGTGTGGTACGCCTCGCCGTTGAAATCGCTCTCGTAGCCGGCTGCGATCAGCGCTTTGGCTTTCTTCTCCTCACGCACCTTCCAGGTGATGAAGCTCTCGATTTCCGGATGATCCATGTCCAAGCAGACCATCTTGGCGGCGCGGCGCGTGGTGCCGCCGCTCTTCGTGGCGCCCGCAGCGCGGTCGAGCACTTCGAGGAAGCTCATCAGGCCGCTCGAGGTTCCGCCGCCTGACAGCTTCTCTTGTTTGCCGCGGATATGGCTGAAGTTCGAGCCGGTGCCGGAGCCGTACTTGAACAGGCGCGCTTCGTTCTTGGCCAGATCGTAGATGGCCATCAGGTCGTCATCGACGGCTTGGATGAAGCAGGCCGAGCACTGCGGGCGCGAGTAAGCGTTCGCGGTCTCTTCGCACTTCTGCGCTTTCTCGGACCAGGCCCAGTTGCCGCCCGAGCCTTCGATGCCGTACTCGTGAAACAAGCCGCAGTTGAACCAGACCGGTGAGTTGAACGCGCCATACTGGTTGGCCAGCATCCAGACCAGCTCGGCCTCGAACGTGTCGGCGTCTTTCTTGGAGGCGAAGTAACCGCCCGCAGTCTCGCCGGCGACGCGGATCGTGTGCGCGATGCGGTGCACGACCTGACGCACGCTGGTCTCGCCGACCGCTTTGTCGCCGTGCAGACCCGCTTTACGGAAATACTTGGAAACGACGATGTCCGTCGCGAGCTGCGACCAGCCGGCGGGGATCTCCGCGCCTTCCATCTTGAAGACGACCGAGCCGTCCGAGCTAGTGATGACGCTGGTGCGCCCTTCCCAGGTCATGTCGGCTAGGGCATCACCATTGGCGGAGGTGTAACGACGCTCGAAGGTCAAGCCACGAGCTTTCTTGCTGGCGCGTTTGCTTGGCGGAACAGAGGGCTGCGCCGCCTGCGTCGACGCAGGTGAGGGCTCCGTGCGGCCGCTGGTTGCGCTCTTCACTCGGCTATTTTCCTGACCCACGATCGTCGACTGCGCCATGCTTAGATACCTCCTCGAACGCCACGGCGAGCCACCCCCACGCGGGGCGGATCACCAGCAATCGCTGCCCGGCACTACCGACCCCGGCCAGCTCGTTTCCCCTCGGCTTGGCCGCCCGACACAGCGGGCAGACTGCCGGACCTGAAGACTTGCTACGTGAAAACCCGTTCAGGCGGTCTGCTCATCTGCATATCCAGTTCCGTAAGCGTCACCGGTTGGCTGGGTGACCTGAGCAGAGAGCCGCCATGTGCGGGAACAAGCTCTCTACCCCAAGCCTTTGGGCTCGGGCAAGCAAAAAACCACTAGGTATTGTGCCTACCGCTGCCTACATCATCGAGCAGAACATCTGTCCCCGCCCGCTCCACAGGCTAAATGCGGGTCCGGATTCGACTTTTCTCTACTGAACAGAAGCTGCTGAACAGCCTGTGCAGAAGGCCCCCATAGGACCTGAACGGGTTGTCAACCGGCCGTCCACAGGGTTGTCCCCAGAAATGGGGACAACTCGTCGTCGAACCATCGGCAGAACAGCCCGTCAAGCGCCTCCCTGAGGCAGTTTCGCGCACGCCTTTTTGGGGGTGCCCCCCGTGAAGTGACGTCAATGCGCAACCGGCATGCTCGCCCGCCGGGCGGGCTCCGCGTGCCGGGCCCCCGTCAAGCGCGGGCTTCGCCCGCGCGGGGGGCCGCACGCGGTTTTGTGGCGTGGCGCGTTCGCGATGAGCGTCGTGAATCGCCTTGTCCAGACGAAGTGCGGCTGCGTCTTTCAACGCCACGCCGCATGGGCGCTTCGCTACCGGTTGAGGTTGTGGGCGGCGCGTGTGCGTACGATTTGGTCAGGCTCGCGTGCGTGGGC
>DATCFJ010000078.1:0-7629 GCA_036509605.1 Polyangiaceae bacterium
GACATTCGCTTCAGGCCGTACATGAACAGGAACGCCGCAACGAGCCCTGTAGCGTGAATCGTGAGCAGCGGAAGCATCGCCATCATGTGGCCCCTCCGGATTTCTTTGCGTGATGCGACCGCCTCGGCTTCCTATGGGCGCTGTGCGCCGGCTGATGTCCGCTCTCTTGAAACATCGCCAGCATTCGCTCGGTGACGGCGTAGCCGCCCGCGGCGTTCGCTGCGCCCATCAGTACGGCGAAGAAGCCAATGATGCGCTCGGTCGTATTGGTGGCGTTTATCAGCGCGTAGAGCCCTCCGACCACGACAATGCCGTGCACGAAGTTGGAGCCCGACATCAGCGGCGTATGAAGGATC
Source organism: Polyangiaceae bacterium (assembly GCA_036509605.1). Classification (GTDB taxonomy): domain Bacteria; phylum Myxococcota_A; class Polyangia; order Polyangiales; family Polyangiaceae; genus PMG-095. Next base: position 357 of record DATCFJ010000078.1, read on the forward strand.
GCGGGGACGCGGCCGATGACGACCCAGCCCGTGAACCCGGCGAGCAGGAAGATGTACAGGGCGACGAACCCGTTCATCGGGATGGCGGAGCTCATCGTCCGCTCCCGCCAGGGCTAGCGGCGCCGCTGTGGTGCGCGTGGCCTCCAGGTTTCTTGTGCTCCGCGCCAGGCTCTGCGTTCTTCTTTGCCTCTTCGCCCCTGAGCTCGCCCGCGAACGTGAGGACGGTCTTGGCGAGCACCTCGTCCTTCCAGTCGATGGTCACGATATTGTTCTTCATCATCAGCGCTAGAAGGCTGTATTGATTCCTTGAGTAGAGCTCGCTCGCATCCTCGCCAAGCAGCGAGGGAACGTTCAACGGGGCCAAGATGGTTGCGCCGCCCACGAGTGTGGTCTCGCCCGGCTTGGTATCCTCGCAGTTGCCGCCCCCCTCCGCAGACAGGTCGACGATCACGGCGCCCGCCTTCATCCCCGCGACCTGCCTCTTGCTGATCAGCTTCGGCGACGGCCGCCCAGGGATGGCCGCGGCGGTGATGACGAGATCCGCCGCCTGAATGTGCTTGGTCAGGACGGACGCCACCTTGGTCTTCTCCTCCGCACTCAGCTCACGCGCGTATCCTCCGTCGCCCCGCGCATCCACGCCCGTATCCACGAACTTCGCGCCCACGGACTCTGCCTGCTCTGCTGTTTCAGGCCGCACGTCGTAGCCCTCGACGACGGCTCCAAGTCGGTGAGCGGTCGCGAGCGCCTCGAGCCCGGCGACGCCGAGGCCCATCACGAGCACTTTGGCCGGCCCAACGGTCCCAGCGGCGGTCGTCATTTTCGGAAGCACGCGCCCGAGCTGCGTCGCGCCCAGCAGGACCGCGTAGTATCCAGCCAGTGCAGCTTGGCTCGATAGGGCGTCCATTGCTTGCGCACGCGTGATGCGAGGGATCCGCTCCATCGCGAAGCAGGTGATCTTCCTCTCGAGTAGGAGCTTCACCAGAGCAGGCTCCTGGTTCGCGTAGATGAACGAAACGAGGATGGCGCCCTCCTTCATCGCGCGGACGACCTCTAGCGCTGGGGGCTGCACCGCAAGGACGACGTCAGCGTCGGCGACGAGTTTGCGCCGGTCGAGGACGATTGCTACATCCTTGAACGCACCGTCTGTGAGCTTGACGGCGTCGCCTGCACCGGCCTCCATGTGGAGCTTAGCTCCCAGCTTGATCAGCTTCTCTGCGACGGACGGCACGAGAGCGACGCGGCGCTCGTGCGGCTGCGTTTCTTTCAAAATTGCGACATTGACGTACATGAGCGCTCCTGCCTCCATCCACATTGTCTGTAGTCGGTTATCAACGTTAGCTGGGCGCAAGCGAGCAGCGGGGCTCCGCATTGCACGAAGCCCCACACCTGGCACGCTCGGCCACTCTCCAGAGTGCTCTGCCTAAACCGGCGCTGCCATCGATGCGACGCGAACGAGCTTCTTGTTGACGAACTCCTGGATCCCCATGTCCCCGAGCTCGCGCCCGTAGCCAGAGTCCTTGATGCCGCCGAAGGGCAACTCGGCATCGGACCAGGAGATGTTGTTGATGAACATCATGCCCGTCTCGACGCGGCTCGCGACGCGCTTGCCTCGCGCCACGTCTTTGGTGAAGACAGAGCCGCCCAGGCCGAAGTCGGAGTCGTTGGCGAGGGCGATCGCCTCTTCCTCGTTCTTCACCCGGAAGAAGAGCGCGACGGGGCCGAAGAACTCTTGCCTGAAGGCCGGGTTGTCCGGCTTGATGTCGGTCAGGATCGTGGGCTGCATGAACGATCCCGGACGGTCCACTCGCTTGCCGCCCATCACCAACTTGGCTCCCTTGGCGACAGCACCGTCGACCTGCTTCAGCAGATCCACGAGGGCCGACTCCGTCGATAGAGGACCCAAGGTCGTCTTCTCATCCATGGGATCACCCGGCTCGAGCGCCGCCAGCGCCGACTGAAACTTCTCCAAGAACTTGTCGGCGAGCTTGTCGACCACGATGAATCGCTTCGCCGCGCAACAGGTCTGCCCGCAATTGTACATCCGACCCCAAACGGCCCATTTGATGGTGTGATCGAGATCGGCATCGTCGAGCACGATGAACGCGTCGCTCCCGCCGAGCTCCATCGAGGACACCTTGAGGTTCTTCCCAGCTCGGGCGGCAATGCTCTGGCCGGCGGCTACGCTACCGGTCAACGCGACCCCTTTGATGCGCGGATCGTCGACAATGCGCCCCGACTGCTCGTGCGTGACGAGCAGATTCGTGTACAAGCCGACCGGTGCGCCCGCCTCGATCCAGAGCTTCTCGAAGGCGATCGCGCATTGGGGCACGCAGCCTGCGTGCTTCAACAAAAGCACGTTGCCGGCCATCAAGTGCGGCCCGGCCACGCGCGCGAGCTGGTAGTAGGGGAAGTTCCACGGCTCGACGCAAAAGACCACGCCGATGGGGCTGCTCTCCATATGGGCCTCTCCGAGCGTCGGGTGGAGCTTCACCGGGGCCAGGAAGCGCTCGGCGTTCTTGGCGTAATACGCAAGGATCTGTGAGCTGAACAAGACCTCGCCGCGCGCCTCTGAGATCCGCTTACCCATTTCGAGTGTGGCGTGACGAGCGAACTCATCGGCGCGCGCATGCAGGATCGCCGCGGCTCTTTCGACCACGGCTGCCCGCTCGGCGTAAGTTTTCCGCCGCCACGTTTCGTAGCAGGTTGCCGCCGTCGCCATCGCCGACTCGAGTTGCTGGTCGGTAAGCTCGGGGAAGGTCTTCGATACCTTACCGTCAAACGGATTCACACTTTGATAGGTCATGTTTGAATCTTTCTGTATGCGTGGTTAGGCCCGGACAAAGACGGACCGCGAAGCTGTCGCTCGCGCCGTGGTCTAGGTGGAGACGCGCTGGAGTCGCTCAGAGGTTGAAGGCTCCTGTAGGCGTCACCTGCAGTATGTGGGCCAGCGGCGGGTAGTACCGTCGCTGCTCACTATTCATGTCGCCGCCCCGCGAGCGGCGCGTTGCAACGTGCGGATCGCGTGTGCGCAGGACTTCCGCTCGAAGCGCATGCCGCGCGGCTCAGGAGCGCGCACGACGCCCGCTGCAGGTCCGCGGAACGACCGCGAGACCAAGAGCGCCACAAAGCGAGGCGCAAGCGCGCCTCGTTCCCTTACGGCCCGCGAATGGACCCAATCGAGCGATCATCAGAGCTTCGGGCGTAAATCGATCGAAGACGCTGCGAACGCCGCTTGGGCAGCCCCTGGTGTGACCCAGGTCATCGATCAAGTGAAAATGCAGATGACGCTCTGATTCTGTCAGGCTGATTCTGGGGTGAGAGTAGTCGAGCTCAAAGAAGCACTGCGCGCGCACGACTTCGACGCGCTGGCGTTCACGACCGACACTTGGTTCGAAGCGCACGGTAAGCTTCGCGGCGTCGTCATTCACTGTCGTGAATTTCCGGGTTGGGAAGACCTGACGACGCAGCGCGGGTGTGATGCTCGTGAGCAAGCCCTTGCTTGGCCCCCGACGCCTCGGTGGGTTCTGCGACCGGAGCGCCGGCTGCAAATTGCCTCGCTTGCCCTGTTTAGCGGCGCCTCACTACGTGGGGAGCTGCGCCCGGTGACGGCTAGCTCAAGCAGACACTCGGCCCGGAATATGCAGTGCATCTGAGCGACTACGATATGCACCTTGCGGAGCACCTGGTGCAGGGGGCAGATGTCTGGATCAACACGCCGCGAAGGCCGTGGGAGGCGAGCGGGACGAGCGGCATGAAGGTGCTCGTCAATGGCGGCGTCAATCTCTCGGAATTGGACGGCTGGTGGGCGGAAGCCTACGCGCCCGAATTGGGGTGGGCGTTGGGGGACGGTCAAGAACACGGCGACGACCCGGCCTGGGATGCCGCGGAAGCCGAGGCGCTCTACGGCGTCCTCGAGCGCGAGGTCGTCCCAGAGTTCTATGCGCGCGACCAGAGCGGCATTCCAACGGCTTGGGTCGAGCGAATGCGAGCAAGCATGGCGACCCTGACGCCGCGTTTCTCAGCTAACCGCACGGTGATCGAATACACGGATCAACATTACCTCACGGCGTGCGCCGCCTATCACTCGCGCGCAGACGACAAGGGCGCCATCGGCAGGAAAATTGCCGCCTGGCGACGCAGTTTGGATCAGAAATGGGCGACACTGCACTTTGGCGAGGTGACGCTGACGACTCGGGGCCAGCAGCACTTCTTCGACGTTGAAGTCTTCCTCGGCGGCCTCGACCCCGAGGCGGTGCATGTCGAGCTCTACGCCAACACGTCCGACGCGCAGGAGATGAAGCGAGTGGGCTTAGCGCCGAGCGCGGCGGGCAGCTTCACCTATCACGCGGCCGTGTCTGCAGCTCGCCCGGCACGGGACTATACCGCGCGCCTGATCCCGCGTTGCGCCGGAGTTGCGGTCCCCCTCGAAGACGCGCGAATCCTATGGCAGCGATGACTCGAGGCACGGAGGCCTGCCGCGAGGCGCGAGCGATGAAGTCTTCGATGTGAACCCTCTAGATCTTTCAGACTTCGTAACATGGTTTGTTTTCTCCGTCTCGCGCCTCACGCGCGAGCTTCCAAACCGTTGCAATGCAGGATTGACGCCATCGGCTGAGACGTCGCTTCACGCTGTGATCAATCGCGTCTTAGGCGGGCAAAGATGGCGGGCTCGACCGTCACCGGTACAGCGCGGCTCGGGGCAAACCCCATCTTGGCGGCGTGTGAAGAAGCCGGCGAGGGACGGTATACAGCGAGTAGTTGCGATGGGAGGATCTTCGCCAGTAGGCGGACATCTCACGCAACTCCGGTCGCGTTCCGGACGAAGGGTGTGACTCATGCGTCTTCTGTTCGATCACGGGACCCTCGTCTTGGCCGAAGCACCCGACTTGCAGGTTGATCGAGTGCCAGGGTTGCTTTGGGACCCGCGGGTCGCGTTGCTCAGAGCACCGGCGTGGCGCTATCCCGAAGTGCTAGGCGCCCTGCGCCATTCATTGCCGCCACTGCGCGACGAGGTGAGGCCGAGCACGCTGCCGAAGCCTGCGGCGTGGAGCACCGTAGATCTCCGACCCTACCAACGCGCGGCCCTGCTGTCCTGGGAGCTCTCCGGTAGACGCGGGACAGTCGTCTTGCCCACAGGGAGCGGGAAGACTCAGGTTGCAATTGCTGCCTTGGCCGCGACGGGCGTGCGCACGCTGTGCCTAGTTCCCACTCGCGTCCTGCTCGAGCAGTGGACCTCGGTGCTCCGCGCTGCCTATCGAGGGCCCATTGGCTGCCTCGGAGATGGGCGCCGCGATTTGGAAGCCGTGACGGTCTCGACGTTCGAGAGTGCGTTCCGGTTGATGCCGCGCATTGGCGCGCAGTTCGACTTGCTGGTGGTGGACGAGGCTCACCATTTCGGCACAGGAATTCGCGACGAAGCGTTAGAGATGTCCATCGCGCCGCAGCGCCTTGGTCTGACCGCGACGCCGCCGGCTGAACCCGCTCGGTCGCGCCTCACGGAGCTGATCGGGCCGATTGTCTATCAATTGGGGATTGCCGATCTGGCTGGAACTTGGCTGGCAGACTTCGATCTCTTGGTCGTGCACCTGGGGCTGAGCCGAGACGAGCGAGCGAGCTACGACGCAGATCGTCGCATCTTTGCGGAAGTGAACCGTCGCTTCCGTCGTTTGGACCCGCACGCCACGTGGCAAGAATTCGTATCCGCTGCATCCCAGTCTGCTGAAGGGCGTGCCGCGCTGGGGGCTTGGCGTCGGAATCGCCGTCTGCTCCAGTTTACGCAGGCGAAGGCTCGGGCGGTTGGCGTGCTCCTAGCGCGCCACCGGGACGCACGAGTGTTGATCTTCACCGCCGACAACGAAGCAGCGTATAGGATCGCTCGGGAGCATCTGGTGATGCCAATGACGTGCGACATCTCGCGTGCTGAGCGAGAGGTGGCACTTTCAGCGTTCCGCACTGGGACGCTTCGCTCGCTGGTCAGCTCCCGTGTTCTGAATGAAGGGATAGATGTGCCCGATGCAGACGTCGCCGTCGTCGTCGGCGGCGCGCAGGGCGAGCGCGAGCACGTCCAGCGGATCGGCCGCCTATTGAGGCCGTTGCAAGGTAAACGCGCGTTGATTTACGAGCTGGTCACGTTGGCCACGAGTGAGGTCCGCCGCGCGACGGAGAGGAGGCGTGCCATTGCTCCCGCAAGCGCTGCTTCGCGTTAGTTCCCGGGTAGAGGGGGACCGGGTCGTGCCGCACTACTTCACTGTGCACGACGAACCCTGGCTTCGCTCACTGATAGACGAATGCGCGCACTTCGTCGGTCGAAAGCGCACCGAGTTGTACGAGCGCCTGCGCGAGCCGCTTCCCACACGAGCGCCGCGGGCAAAGCTAAGAGTTGCCATTCACGTTCTCGATACCCTTTGTCGCGAGCGAACCGTTTCCGTCGTGCCACCGAAGGAGGCGAGGGCAGCACTGTTCCGAGAGGGGGCGGCCACAGACGTGCCGCGCGATACCGTAGTGGCTCGCGTAGCGGAATCCTTCGGGGTGACCGCGGCCGAAGTGGAGAGCGCGCTTTTCGCCGACCTACGAGGCGAGCGTTGCGTAGCAGAGCTTCCGAAGAGCGTGTCTCCTACGCGGCTCGCGACTGACGCGAACATAGCGATAGTCAGCTCGCTCGTTAGGCGTGCAGCACACGTTCGAATTGCGCTGTGGGGCAACTCTCGTGCTCTTGTTCGGCACGCTCGGCTGATGGGGCTGATTTGTCGTCTCTCGAGTGCGGAGCCCCAAGAGCTGAATGCTTCACGCGAGGAAGCGCCAGAAGGAGTCGTTCTCGAAGTGTCCGGCCCCTTCTCCCTGTTTCGCCACACCGAAGTGTACGGCCGCGCATTGGCCTCGCTCGTGCCTCGAATGGCCTGGTGCAATGAATTCGAGCTGACCGCCGCCTGCGCACTCGGTCGCGGTGCCCATCTTTCGACACTCGTCCTGCGTTCCGGGGATCCAATCGGCACGGGACGCGAGCTCGCGCGTCACGACAGCCGTCTCGAAGCGAGGTTCGAGCGAGACTTTCGCCGCGCCACCCCCGACTGGGACGTGATCCGCGAGCCGCGCCCGGTCGCCTCGGAGCGAGCCTTGATTTTTCCGGACTTTGAGCTCGTTCACCGCCGGGACAAAAGCCGACGTTGGCTGCTAGAGATCGTCGGGTTTTGGACTCAGAAGTACCTGACGGAGAAGCTTGAACGACTGCGCGCTGCAGGTATCGATCGACTGGTGCTCTGCATCGATCAGAACC
>DATCFJ010000079.1:0-5031 GCA_036509605.1 Polyangiaceae bacterium
AACGGCAAGCGCGCAGAACGGGGACGCTGCGGGCTTCGTGAGTGGCCTCAAACAGCGCGGCTATTTCACGGGGGACGCCTCGGTGTATGCGCGCTCGGTGGCGTCGCTCAGCAATCAGGCGCTAACGCAGGGCTACGGCGCAATTGGCTCTCACCTCGGTGAGCTCGGCGCGCCCGCCGAGCTCGACTTACACGCGACGCCGCTCGCCACGCAGCGTTACGAGGACTACGCGCTCGGCTCGCAACCGACCACGCCGCTGATCGACGCATTGCGCATCGGTGACGAGATCAGCCGCGCCGCGCTGCGCATCGTGGCCAGCACCGGCGAGAACAAGGACTCATGAGTCGATTCGTCACACCCGGGGCTGGGATTGCTAGCGCGACCGATACGGATGGCGCCTACAACTACCTCGACGTCCGTTACAGCGAGCAGCAGAAGCCGTACACGGGCTATCCGGCGCAGCTCACCGAGTACCTCAGCGCTGAGTATTTAGCGGGATATCGCGGCAGCAAGTTGCTCGATCTTGGCTCTGGGCGAGGTGAATTTCTGCACGGCTTTGCGCGTCAAGGCTTTGACGCCACGGGGATCGATCGCTCGCGGCCCAGCGCGCCCAAGTTTGCCGAGCCCGTCGTAGTGGGTGATTACGAGCGCGCGGGGCTGCCGTTCGCCGACGCTCAGTTCTCGGTGCTGTTCTCGAAGTCGGTGTTCGAGCACATCGTGGACATCAGCTCCTTGCTGAAGGAGTGCCACCGCGTGCTTGCTCCCGCTGGGCGCATGATTGCGCTAGTGCCAGATTGGACCGCACAGTGGCGTCACTTTTATGACGATTGGACCCACGTGCGCCCGTTCACGCTGAACGGTCTACGGGAGTGCGTGGCGTGCCACGGCTTTCAAGTGCGCGAGGCGATGCGCTTTCGTCAATTGCCCGTGCTTTGGCAGCACCCGTACTTGCGGCCGTTGGCGGATGCCGCGGCGCTTCTGCCGACCCCCTTCAAGAAATCCAAATTCGTCCGCTTTTCCAAAGAGTGGATGTTGCTCGTAGTCGCCGACAAGCCTGCGTAACCGAAACGAAACCTGGCGCGACGTTTGCAGTAACCCGTCTCAACCGGAGAACAAGATGGTCCAAGTGAAGATCGGTGACAAGCTCGTTGGTGACGGTAACCCTTGCTATATCGTCGGGGAAATCGGCATCAACCACAACGGCGACCTCGGGATCGCTCGTCGCCTGATCGACTTGGCGAGCTTCGCGGAAGCAGACGCGATCAAGTTCCAAAAGCGCACCGTGGACGTGGTGTACACCGCAGACGAGCTGGCGAAGCCTCGCGAGAATCCGTTCGGACCGACCAACGGTCACTTGAAGCGTGGCCTCGAGCTCGGCCAAGACCAGTACCAAAACATCGATCGCTACTGCAAAGAGAAGGGCATTGCTTGGTTTGCCTCGTGCTGGGACGAAGCCTCAGTGGACTTCATGGAGCAGTTCAACCCTCCCGCGTACAAGATCGCGTCGGCGAGCTTGACCGACGACAACTTGCTCAAGCATCACCGCGCCACCAAGCGCCCGATGATCGTTTCGGTCGGTATGAGCACCATCGCGCAGGTCGACCACGCGGTTTCCGCGCTCGGCACGCAAGATCTGATCCTCTTACACACGACTAGCGCCTACCCGGCAAAGATCGCAGACCTGAATTTGCGCATGATCCCGGTGCTGCGTGAACGTTACGGCGTGCCCGTTGGCTATTCAGGCCACGAAGTGGGGCTCGCGACCAGCTATGCTGCGGTGGCGTTGGGCGCCGCCATGATCGAGCGTCACATCACGCTCGATCGCGCCATGTGGGGCTCCGATCAGGCTGCCAGTGTCGAGCCCCAGGGCTTGATGAAGCTGGTGCGCGATACGCGCAATATCGAGGCGAGCCTAGGTGACGGCGTGAAAAAGGTGAGCGACGACGAAGTTCCGATCATGAAGAAGCTTCGCCGCGTCGGCTGAGCCGGAAAGCGGATGACCCGTGGCTGAACAGCGCGTCGGTGTGATGCAAGGGCGGCTCTCGCCGCGGCCGGCTCATTGCCTGCAGGCGTTTCCTCACCAAACTTGGCCGGAGGAGCTGGCGCAGGCAAAGCGCCTCGGCTTCTCGTACCTCGAGTGGATCTACGAGGCTCCGCGCGCAGCGGAGAACCCGATCGCGAGCTCAGCGGGCCGGGCTTCGATTCGGGCCTGCGCGCAGGCGAGCGGGCTGCCGGTCGGCAGCGTGTGCGCCGACTATTTCATGATTCATCGGCTAGCTGGGGGCAGCCCTGAGTCGCGTGCCGCAAATGCGGCGGCGCTGTGCGAGTTAGTGCGTTGGACAGCGGAGCTCGGCGCAACGCGCATCTTGCTGCCGCTACTCGAGACCTCAGCGGTGGGCAGCCCCGAGCTCGTGCGCGAGGTGACGGACAGCATTCACAGCGTTTGCGCGACGCTCGAAGAGTGCAATGTGGTGCTCGGGCTCGAGATGGAAATTGCGGGCAAGGATTACGCGGCTGTGATTCGAGGCATCGGCCATGACAAGGTGCGCGCCTACTACGACACCGGCAATTCTACGGCGCAAGGCTTCGACATCGCCAAAGACATCGTGCCGCTCTTGCCGGTGCTCGAGGCGGTGCACTTGAAGGACCGCGTGGTTCACGGAACGAGCCAGCCCTTTGGGCTCGGTGCCGCGAAGTTTTCTGAGTTCTTCAGCGTCCTGGCCGCGTCCGGCTACCGGGGAGACTTTTTGACTCAGCATTACTTCGATGCCGAGCCCGAGCTGTCGGCGGCTCACTCGCTCGGTTTCGTTCGCGAGCAACTGCGAGCGCGAAAGGCTGCTTAGTGCAGGCCGCGCATTCCGGCAGCGCGCCGCAAGGCAGCCCCCAGCAGGCGACGCAGGCTATTTCGCGCGTTCTGTTCGTCGGTCTGGGCGGGATCGGGCAGCGTCATCTGCGCAACCTGCGCATGCTGCTCGGTGAGTCCGTGCAGGTCAGCGCGTACCGCGTGCGGCGCGAGCTGCAAACCCTGGACGACACGTTGCAAGTCGTGCCGGGTGTCGATCTTGAACGAGAATACGGCGTGGAAGTGTGCTGCGACATCGAGCAAGCCTTCGCCGTCAAGCCGGACGTCGTGTTCATCACCAACCCGAGCAGCCTGCACGTGCCGATCGCGATGCGAGCGGCGCGCCACGGTTGTCATCTGTTCATCGAGAAGCCGCTGTCGCATTCGCTGGCCGAGGTCAGTGAGCTAGTCGCGCTTTGTGAGCAACAGAAGCTGACCACGTGCGTCGCTTACCAGCTCCGCTATCACCCCGGCTTCCAACGGCTGCGAGAGCTGCTCGGGGCAGGGGTCCTCGGCCGAGTCTTGTCCGTGCGCGCGGAGGTTGGCGAGTACCTGCCCGGTTTTCATCCGTACGAAGACTACCGGCGCATGTACGCCTCGAAGAGCGAGCTCGGAGGCGGCGTCACATTGTCTCAAATCCATGAGCTCGACTACCTGTGCGCACTGTTCGGCGCTCCGCGTCGCGTGTTCTCCATGGGTGGTCACGTGTCCTCTCTGGAAGTGGACGTAGACGACCTCTCGCTCTCGCTCTTGGAGTTCGCGCGCTCCGACGGCAGCCCGTTGTTCGTCGAAGTGCATCAGGATTTCGTACAGCGCCCCGCTCAGCGTAGCTGCACCATCATCGGTGAGCGAGGCAAGCTGTGTTGGAGTCTGAGCGCCCGCTTCCTCGAGCACAGCGACGAATCGGGCAAAGTGCTCGAGCATCGAGATTTTTCGCAGTTTCCGCGGAACCAGCCGTTCAAGGACGAGCTCCGGAGCTTCCTCGGTTGCGTGAGCCGCGGTGAGCCATGCACGCCATCGGTTCGCGAGGGCGCGCTCAGCCTGCAGGTTGCCGTCGCGTTGCTCGAGTCGCAAGCACAAGGCGTGCAGAAACAGATCGAGGCCTACTCGCTATGAACAAGCCCGAAGTGTTGGCGCTGATCCCTGCGCGCGGTGGTTCCAAGTCCGTGCCACGCAAGAACCTGCTTCAAGTCGCGGGCAAGCCGCTGATCGCGTATTCGATTGGACATGCTCTCGAGTGCACGAGAATCACGCGTACCATCGTTTCCACTGACGACGACGAGATCGCCGAGGTGGCGCGTAGCTTTGGCGCTGAGGTCCCGTTTCGCCGTCCCGCCGAGGCCGCGACCGACACCGCCACGGACCTGCAGGTTTTTCGGCACGCGCTCTTGTTTCTGCAGGAGCAGGGCTACACGCCCGAGCTCGTGGTCCACTTGCGCCCCACGGGCCCGGTGCGTCGCATCGAGCTGATCGAGCACGCGATCAACATGATGCTCCGTCACCCGGAGGCGGACAGCTTGCGCGCAGTGGGTTTGGCAGATCAGACCCCGTACAAGATGTGGCGCATCGAAGGCTCGTACCTACGCCAAGCGCTACCCCTCGCGGGCTTCCCCGAGTCGCACTCGATGCCGCGCCAAAAGTTGCCCGCGGTGTATTGGCAGAACGGCTACGTGGACATCGTTCGGCCGCGCACCATCATCGAGCTGGACTCGATGGTGGGGCAGGTTGTCTTGCCGTTCGTGGTCGAGGGCAAAATCCACGAGCTGGACTACCCCGAGCAGATCCCAGAGCTGGCGGCAGCGGTCGAGCGCTGGCAGCGCGGTGAGCCCGACCCCGAAGAAGAGAGGCATCGGCACCCGGCATGAACGCGCCCACGAGAGCTAAGCTTGCTGCGTTCGACCTTTCGGGGCGCGTGATCCTGATCACGGGCGGCTGTGGGTTGCTCGGCGTCGAGCATGCCAAGGCCATTGCCGACGCCGGTGGCATACCTGTAATTGCGGATCTGCGCGTGGGCGCGGCCAGCGACTGCGCATCGAGCATTGCGCGTGAGTACGGCGTGCCAGCAAGCGCGGTCGAGCTCGACGTCACTTCGAGTGCATCCTCGCAGGCTGCTCTGCAGGCCGTATTGCAGCAGCACGGTCGTCTCGACGGTTTGGTCAACAACGCAGCTCACAACCCCAAGGTGGAGG